>CAYWHT010000080.1:0-10854 GCA_964458135.1 uncultured Saprospiraceae bacterium
TTTTTCACCCTGGGCGATGCCCAGGCTTAGTTATGGCAGCCCTTCAGGCTGCCTAAAAAGAAGTGTGTAACTCGTAGCTGCTGCAGGGCAGGCAGGGATGGTGACCGGGACTGTTCAAACAACTGTGTCACCTGATTCGCAAATCCTTGATTGTGAGGATAATTAACCTTTCAACATTAAACATCCTCTAGTGCCCATCTTCCTGCGCCGGACGGGTAGAAATCATCTCACGAGCCTCTGCGCTTCAGCTCATCCCGGATATCGGCGGCGCGTTCGTAGTTTTCGTCGGTGAGGGCTTCGTTTAAGAGTTCTTCCAATTCGTTGATCGAGTAGGTGGTCAGGGGTTTATCTTTGGGAATGGAGGTCTTTTTTTCTCCTTCTTCTACTTCCTCCACCGCCGTATCCGTGGCGGGATCCCATTTCACGCCGGCTTTGTCCAGGATAAAAGGATAGGTGTAGATGGGGCAGCTGAAGCGAACGGCCAGGGCGAGGGCGTCGGAGGTTCGGGAATCTAGTTCCATTGCGGCGCCATCTGGCGTCAGGCAGTGCAGCGTGGCGAAAAAGATGCCCTGCCGGAGGTCGGAGATCACGATTTCCTTGAGATCGATGCCAATTTGGGACAAGGTGTTTTTGAAAAGGTCATGGGTCATGGGGCGGTTGGGCTGCACCCCTTCCACCGCCAGGGCGATGGCCTGGGCTTCGAATCCTCCGATGACCACCGGCAAACGCCGGTCGCCTTCTTCTTCCTTGAGGAGTACGATGAAGCTGTTGTTTTGCGTTTCGCTCTGCGCCAGGGCTACGATACTCAGTTCGACTTTTTCCATTCCACTAAATTTAGCTTAAAAATTGAGACGGCGCTTTGTCCTACTTTCACCGCCCGTTGCCATTCATCGTCTTTTACCTATCCAACTAAGAGCTTGTTAGGAGTTACCCTTTGGCCTGTAAATGACCATCTATGGAAGCTCCCCTCACCATTTTTTTATTCAAGAGTTGCACCCCACTCTTGAAGGTAACGCTTCGAGAAGGGCTTCGGGAGCACCCAAATCTGGTCATTTTCGGCATCAAAAGCAAACTATTGACAAGCTCTAAAGAAAAACAAAAGCCCGTGCTAATGTTTCGTTAATAAATAAAATTATATAGCCCGCCAACCCAAAATTTGTGATTTCTGACTTGCTCTTTTTCACGAATCCTGGGTTGTTAGACTATAACAATCTCCTCTTGTCCTACAAATGAACATCAAATTCCGATGCATTTTTTAATTTAAAGCGTTGAATTTTATTTAAACGATTAAACATGGTTTTTAGCCATTTGCCGTTTGATCAAAAAAACACAAAATACAGAAGGACTGAGGTATGAAAAGATTTTATTTTGCAAGCCTATTGGCCTTATTCACCATTGCAAGCCGGGCGCAAGAGGACGCCGGTCTGGAACTTTTGCGTTATCCGTCACTTAATCCCGACGGCACCCAGATAACTTTTTCCTACCAGGGAGATATTTGGTCGGTTGCCGCCACGGGAGGCGTGGCCCGCCGGCTAACTATTCACGAGAGTTACGCGAGCCATCCGCAGTATAGCCCGGACGGCCGATACATCCTCTTTCAATCCAATCGCTACGGCAATGATGACCTTTTCGCCATGGAGGCCGGTGGCGATGCGCCCCGCCGGCTGACTTACTTTTCCGGCAGCGACGAATCCGCGAGGTGGGGGCCCAACAATGTGGTCTATTTCACCAGCCGTCGCGCCTTTGCCGCCGTGGAGCGCGAGGACGAAATTCACCAGGTTTCGGTGGATGGCGGCACGCCCTTCCGGGCCATGGATGCGCTCGGTCTGATGCCGGCCCCCTCGCCCGACGGCCGGTATATCGCCTTCATTCGCGGTAGCTGCCGCACGGTCCGGGAAGCTTACCAAGGCCCCGCCAACAGAGATATTTGGTTGTTCGATACCGAAAACAACACGTACCAGCAGATAACGACCTTCGAAGGACAGGATATCTATCCCGACTGGGGGCCCGATAATCAGTTGTATTTCCTCAGCGCCCGCAACGGTCGCTATAACCTGCAGCGCGTACCAATCAAAAACGGCGAAGCCGCGGGCGAAATCGAAAGCCTGACCAATTTTGAATCGGAAGGTATTCGCTACTTCGACCTCAGCGCCAACGGCGAACGCCTCGTCTACGAACGCGGCGTGGGCATCTACCTGATCAACCCCAACGATACGATCGCTCCCGAAGAAATACCGGTACAAGTAACCAACGATTACCGTTTTGATCCCGTGGTCGACAAGTCCTACTCCAGCGAGCTTTCCGAATACGCGCTATCCCCTAAAGGCGAATACATTTCGCTCGGCATCCGCGGAGAGCTCTTTGTTTTTCCGGAAGACGAGGATAAAAAGCGCTCCACCCAGGTAACCGACCATCCTTTTCGCGATCAGGAAGCGGCCTGGCTCAACGATTCCACCCTGATCTTTATTTCTGATCGTGGCGGGAAGCGCGATATTCACCTGCTGCGCTCCAACAGTGATCAAGAAAGCAACCTCCACAAATCCCTCCGCCACGAAACGCTGACATTGACCGATACCGAAGCCCACGAATACGACCTCCACCTTTCGCCCGACCGCCAGAAAATAGCCTTTCGCCGCGGCCGCGGGCAACTGATCGTAGCCGAAATCTCTCCGGAGGGGCGCATCTTTAACGAACAGGTCCTGCTCGACGGCTGGGCCACTCCTTCCGGCATAAGCTGGAGCCCCGATAATCAGTGGTTGGCCTACAGCCTGACGAATCTCGATTTCAACCGCGAGATCTACATCCATCCCGCCGATGATAGCCAAGAACCGGTCAACGTCAGCCTTCATCCCCGGGGTGATTACAGCCCCGTCTGGAGCGCCGACGGCAGCAAACTCGGCTTTCTCTCCAACCGCAACGACGGCAACAATGACGTGTGGTTTGTCTGGCTGCGCAAGGAAGATTGGGAAAAAACCAAGCGAGACTGGGAAGAGGAAGACGATGAGGATATGGAAAATGCCGAGAACGACTCCACAGGCGTCACCCCCATCGAAATCGATTTCGACGACATCCACAAACGCCTGGCCCAGGTCACCCGCCTGCCCGGTAACGAAGGCAACCTGATGATTTCCAAAGACGGGGAGACCTTCTACTTTTCGGTCAACCAGGGCGACAATAGCTTTATGAGCGTCAAATGGGACGGTAGCGATATGACCACCATTCTCGAGGATCAGTTCATCTACCGCCTGCAGTGGGATAGTGAATACAAAAACATTTACATGCTGACCCGGGGGGGCGGATTAGCTAAGCTGGACCCCACCAAGAAGAAGGTAACCCGCCTTCCGTTCCAGGCCGAGATGGAGCTGGACATCAAAGCCCAGCGGCGTCAGATTTTTGATGAAGCCTGGCGCGAATTGCAGGCCGGATTTTACGATCCTGATTTCCACGGTCGCGATTGGCGGGCGTTGCGCGAAAAGTATGAAGATCGCGCCCTGATGGCTTCCACCGCCCAGGACTTCCGCGATATGTTTAACGAGATGCTGGGGCAACTCGACGCCAGCCACATGGGCTTGTACATGTCGACCCCCGAAGAAACACAAAATCAGCAAACCGGCCGGCTTGGCATTGAAGTGACGCCCGTAGACGGTGGGGTGAAAATCACCCGCGTAGTGCCCGGCAGCCCGGCCGACCGCACCGACAGCCGGCTCGCCATCGGCGAAGTCATCACGGCGGTCAACGATCTGCCGCTCGAGCGGGAAACCAATTTCTACCGCACCCTCAAGGGCGCGGCCACCGAACGCACCTTGCTGAGCGTGCGCGGCGCCGACGGCGCGGAACGCGAACTAGTCATCCGGCCGGCATCCAGCATCCGCACCGAATTATACGAAGCCTGGGTGGAAGCCCGCAAAGACTTGACGGACGAATACTCCAACGGCCGGCTGGGGTATATCCACATTCGCGGTATGAACTGGCCCAGTTTTGAGCGTTTCGAACGCGAGCTCACCGCCAGCGGCCAGGGTAAAGAAGGCATCGTCATCGATGTGCGCTACAACGGCGGCGGCTGGACCACCGACATGCTCATGACCGTGCTTAACGTACGCCAGCACGCCTATACCGTGCCCCGGGGCGCCGCCGACAGCCTGGCCGCCGAACACGAAAAGTTTCGCGATCACTATCCCTTCGGGGAGCGCCTGCCCCTCTCGGCCTGGACGAAGCCGTCGATTGCCCTGTGCAACCGCAACAGCTACTCCAACGCGGAGATTTTCTCCCACGCTTACAAAACACTCGGCATCGGCACCCTGGTGGGAGAACCCACCTTCGGCGCCGTGATCTCCACCGGCGGTCACCGCCTCATGGACGGATCCTTTGTACGCATGCCTTTCCGGGCCTGGTACGTCAAAGCCACCGACGAAAATATGGAGCACGGCCCCGCCGTACCGGATATCGCCGTGGAAGAACCCCCCGCCAGCCGCGCGCGGGGCGAGGACCCACAGTTGAAGATTGCGGTGGAGACGCTGCTGAATCAGATTGGGGGGCAGTAGCAACCCGGCACTCGCCCGGATGCTCCGGTGGGGCGCCGCAACTTAGAATGACCTATTCCTGGTTGTGGCGCCCCACCGGATGCTATGCCCGGCAAGCCGGGCAGATGCCGGATGCGGGGTTAGGAAACGCCCTTGATAGATAAAAGCGTTGAACTTTACAAGCTGGTTTGGATTTTCTTTTAGGCGAACGCCGCCTCCCAAGCGGCTCTTGAGCACCGGCCAGAAGCGAAGCTCCAAACTTTTGAGCGAAATCGCCCAATCAGCTTACCAGACGCCGCACACCCTCCACCAACACATCCAGATCCCGTGTCGTCGTGTAGACATTGGGGGTAATGCGTACGCCGGAGATGTTTTCCCAAACGATGGGCACGGTGTGTACTTTGTGCTCATTGAACAGGTAACGACCAATCTCCTGTGGCTCTTTACCCTCGATGGTAAGCAGGGCGATGGCGCAGCCAAACTCAGGGTGGAGCGAAGTGTCGACCTTTACGCCCGGAAGCTCCTGCACTTTTTCGGCCCAATAATTTTTGAGGAAATGCAGGCGCTTGGCCTTGCGTTCGGAGCCGATCATGTGGTGAAAGTCGACCGCCTGGCCGATGGCTTGCTCGATGGCAAAGGAGCGGGTGCCCAAGTGTTCGAATTTACGGATATTATCGCTTTCGGGATCGGGGCCGGCGAAGAGTGGATATAAATTTTTGATCTTGTCTTTTTTTACGTACAACAATCCGCTACCAAAGGGAGCACAAAGCCATTTGTGCAGGCTGGCGCCAAAATAATCGCATTCGAGATCCGGAATTTGGTAGTCGAGCTGGGCGAAAGAGTGGGCGGCGTCAACTACCAGCTCGATCCCGCGTTTACGGGCTTCGCGGGCGATATCCCGCGCCGGCAGGACCTGCCCCATCCAGTTGATGAGATGGGTGATGTGCACCACGCGGGTTTGTGGGGTAAAAGCTTCGACAAAACGGTCGACAATCGCCTGCTTATCTTCGATGGGAAAATCAAACGACAACCACTTCAGCTTGATACCGTCGCGGTGTTCGCGTTGCTTCCAGGCGTTGATCATATTGGGATAATCCTGTTTGGTCAGCACCACCTCGTCACCCGCCCGCAGGCGCAGGCCGAAGATGATGGTTTCCAGGGCTTCGGAGGAATTGCGATCGATGGCCAGCTCATCGGGAGAACAACCGGCCAAATCGGCCAGCTTCCGGCGCAAAGGCTCGCGCCCCTTGTCCAGCACCCGCCACATGTAATAAGAGGGCGTCTCGTTACTCAGCCGGTTATACCGCTCCACGGCTTCCTGTACCACCCGCGGCTGAGGTGACACTCCGCCGTTGTTGAGGTTGATGATATTGGCGGAGACGGTGTAGGCATTTTTAACCTGGTACCAGAAGGTTTCGTCGGTAGCCAGCCGGTCGGCCGACATATCCCGGCGGGTCTCCAGCGCCTGGAGTAAAGAACGTCCCTGCAGGGTCTGGAAATAAGGCGCCGTACTGGCAATACCGGCCAGCCCGGCCATACGTTGGAGAAAGATTCTTCGGTTAGCGTGCATGGTGGGTCGTGTTTAAGGTTTAGGTTAGGGGATGATGACGTATCCGTCTTTTCAAACGGAAGGATCGCCGTACCGAGGCCATTATACCTGGCGGAGCGGGAGGCTTTCTGATAGAAAGTCAGATCCGGTTTAAAGCCTGAACGGGAAAATCTTTGTTATTCTAAATTAAAGAAAAAATGGCATTCCCAGAAATAAGCGGCGCTCAGACCCAGAAGCGGTTTCGTTGAAAGAAGGGACTTTCGAGTTGTACCCACTCCGATTCGGGAAGATCGATCTGCGGCTCGTAACGGGGGGCCAGCTGGCGCAATTTTTTGACCCGCTCCTCGATGGTGGGGTGAGAACTTAAGGTGCGGGGGGCCATGCGCTCCAGGATGGAGCCCTGGTTGTAATAGTGCAGTTTCTTTAAGGCGTCGGCCAGCCCGTTGGGGTCGCCGGTGATGCGGGCGGCGTCCAGGTCGGCATCCAGTTCGCGGGTGCGGGAAATGGCCATCATCATCAGGCCGCTCAGCGCGGGTGCTACGAGCAGTAGCAGGATCGCCCACCAGGAAATGGCGGTCTCCCCCATAAAAATAAACGGCAAGTTGATGAGGAGGAACACTTGCCCGACGAAGGAAAAGAGGCGGGTAATGCGGCTCACCACATTAATCAGGCTTTTCAGGCGGAAATCGTTATTGCGAACGTGGCTGATCTCGTGGGCTAGCACGCCGGTGAGCTCCCGCAGGTTGAGGGTGCGCAGTATGCCGTAGGTCAACCCGATGGCCGGATCGCGATTACTGCCGGTGGCGAAGGCATTGAGATTGCGTTGCGGAATGAAATAGAGCTCCGGCTCTTCTTTAAGCCCGGCGCGCTGGGATAGCTGCCGAATTAACCGGGCCAAATGCGGCGCTTCCCGGGGAGAAAGGGGGCGGGCCCGATAAATGCGCATCACGTACTTGGCGGGAATGCGGGTACTTAAATAAAGCATTAACGCCCCCAGGGCGCCGGCCCAAATCATCCCTTCCCAGCCTACCAAAAAATAGCCCAATGCCAACATCAGGGCCAACATACCTCCAAAGAGGAGCAGGGTGTACCAGAAATTCTTTTGCTTTTGCTGTTGGATCTTTTCTTGCATTAATTCGGGGTCAAAGGGTCATCCAATGTCTTAAGAACGCGGGGAGCATTGGTATCGTTCAATTTGTTGTTTAGTGGTTGGAGTCCGCCAACCCAAAATTTGTGCATTATAATTTGGCGGGCGATAGTTGTCAATGCAAATCGCGCGTGGAAGGGAAATCGCCGCTTGAAGTTTGACGGATTGTGCTACGGGTAGGAGCTCCGTAGGGGAGATAGATCGCAAGGGGAGGGTTCGAAACTAAAATTGGCCTTCGGAAGGCCAATTTTAGTTTTACAAGTCGAGCTTTCAGCAGAAAAAGGCTCGATTCGCGCTGTTGGGTACAGCCCTAGAGCGGGTTGCAGAGCCGCCCGGTTATTTAGTGCCCGGAAGCACTGATTTTCCAATTGCGGCTCAGCCCGACTCCCAGGGCAACCAGCATGCTGATCCCACCTGCGGCGAGGAGCGAGGTTGCGGACTCCATGCCTTCCAATTTGAAGAAAGCCCCGACCCCCACGGCAATCAGGCCGCCGGTCAGGAAAAAGATGACAATTGCACTCGCTTGTTTGGGCTCCCGGATTGACAGCCCGATGGCGATCAAGAGGGCAATCAGGCCCAAGGTGAATAGTACCGAACTGCCCGCTAAGGCCGATAGCTCGAGGATAGCGCCCACGCCCGTGAACAGGGCGCCGAGGAGGAGTAATGATAAAGGTTTGGACATAACGAAATGGTTTTTACTTGAGTTGTACTTCAATTTATAAAAAAGTTGCGGGCAATGCAATTTTTTAATCGTAAAGCAGATACCCCTCCCGCACCCGTTCAAAAGCCGCCACCTCTGCCTTCCACGAAGCCCGGATCTCCTCCTCCGTCCGCCCCGCCTGGATCATCTCGCGCAAACGGTCCGTACCGGCCAGCTTATCGATCCAACCGTTACTCAGGAAAAAATTATCCGGATTTGGAAAATTCCGGTAAAAGCGGAGGAGGTAGCTCAGATCCAGCCGTTTTTTACTCCGTAGCTCGGTCAGGGGGATGGTGGTGAGGTCGTATCCGCGGCAGCGTTCCCCTTCCAGTTTGGGATGGCGGGCGCCGGGCATGGGCCTTGGGGTGAAGGTATAGTCTCCCGCCGGATACCCGGGATGGCCGACGATCTGGAAAGGGGTTTCCGTGCCGCGCCCCACGCTGGCCACGGTGCCTTCAAAAAAACAGAGGGATGGGTACAGGTAAACCGATCGCTGATTGGGCAAGTTGGGCGACGGGCGCACCGGCAATAAGTAGGGCGTTTGGTGGTCGTAATTTTCGCAGGGGATGACCGTCAGCGCGCAGGTCTTCCCGCCTTCCAGCCAGCCTTCTCCGTTGATCATGCGAGCGTACTCCCCCACCGTCATGCCGTGCGCCACCGGAACGGGATGCATGCCGACGAAGGAGCGGTATTTCGGCGCCCGCACCGGCCCGTCGACGTAGTGGCCGTTGGGATTCGGGCGATCCAATACCATGAAAGAAACCCCGTTTTCAGCGCAGGCCTCCATGACGTAGTGCATGCTGGAAATGTAAGTGTAGAAGCGGGCGCCCACATCCTGAATGTCGAAGATGACCCAATCCAACCCGGCCAGATCTCCGGGGGCAGGTTTGCGTTTGCTGCCGTAGAGGGAGATGACCTCCAACCCGGTCTGGGGATCACGCCCATCGGTCAGTTGTTGCCCCGCATCGGCCGTACCGCGGAAACCGTGCTCGGGAGCGTAGATGTGCCGGATATCGACGCCTAAGGCCAACAGGCTATCCACCAGGTGGCGGTTGCCAACCCGGGAGGTTTGATTGACCAACAGGGCTACGCGCTTGCCCCGCAACATGGGCAGGTACAAATCGGTGCGCTGGGCCCCTACGCGTAATGGGCCCTCGACTTTTACTTCCGAAGCCTTATCTTCGGCGCTGGAAGGGGAGCCGTCCGGATTACCACAATTCCATGCAAGGGCGAGCAGAAATACAACAAAAATTTTTACCTTCACAACGTATTGTTTTTAAAAATATGGTTAGGCTTTAGGGCGAATCGTGCAGGTGCAGGAGAAACCGGTTTATTACATCTCAAAGCCTAACCACCAATGCTCCACAGCCTATGAACAGACGCTACGCGGTAGTAGATCTCGAAACTACGGGCGGCCGGGCCTTGCGCGATAAAATTACGGAAATTGCAATCGTTCTCCACGATGGGGAGCAGGTTATCGATACCTACGAGACGCTAGTCAACCCGGAATGCTACATTCCGCCGGGCATCACGCAAATTACGGGCATTACTCAGGAGATGGTGGCCGATGCGCCCAAGTTCTACGAGGTTGCTCGTCATGTAGTGGAAATGACTGAGGGGGCCATTTTCGTGGCGCACAACGTGCGCTTTGACTACAGCTTTTTGCGCGAGGAGTTTCGCCGTCTCGGGTATACCTTCACGCGCAAGCAACTGTGCACGGTTCGTCTGAGCCGGCAGGCTTTTCCGGGGCTGCCCTCCTACAGTCTGGGCCGCCTGGCCGCGCACTTCCGCATCCCCATTGAGCAACGGCACCGCGCGATGGGCGACGCGGCCGCCACTGCCCGGATCCTCGAGCTTATTCTGCAGCGTGAAGAGAACGGGGAAGCGGTCAAGAAGATGGTCAACCTGGGGTTGCGCGAGGCTCTGCTCCCGAAAAATCTGACCATTGAGAAGATCCACCGCCTGCCCGAAACCTGCGGCGTTTATTACTTTCACAACCAGCGAGGGGATGTTGTCTACGTTGGAAAGAGCATTAACATCAAAAAGCGGGTGGCCGATCACTTCGCCAAAGACCATTCCAAAGCCGCCAAGATGCAGCGCCAGGTCGACGACATTTCCTACGAGCTCACGGGTAGCGAGCTGGTCGCTCTCCTGCACGAGTCAGAGGAGATCAAGCGCCTGCACCCCCAAATCAACCGGGCCCAGCGCATTCGCTCCTTTCCCTACGTCATCCACCACTGGACCAATCAGGCGGGCTATCTTTGCTTTGGCGCCGCCCAAACCAACGCCAAACAGCGCAAGGGCCTGCAAGTCATTGCGGAGTTTCCCAAACTGGGGCACGCCCGCGGGCGCCTCGACCGCATGATGCGACAGTACGAGTTATGCTCCAAACTCTGTGGCCTGCAAGCCGGCGGGGGTGGTCCCTGCTTTCACTACCACCTTCAACAGTGCGCCGGCGCCTGCTGCGCGGAAGAAGATCCGGAAACCTATAACGAAAGGGCCCGTCAGGCCCTGGAAAGGATGACCGCCATCTTTGAAGAAGATTTCTTCATCATCGACGAGGGGCGCACCCCCGGAGAAAAGGCCGTCATCCTCGTCGAGGATGGCCGTTACCGGGGCTACGGTTACTTTTGCCCGGAAGACAACACTTTCTCAGCCGGGGCGCTGCGCGACGCCATCACCCACCATTACACCGGCAATGCGGAAACGACGCGTATTATTCAGCGGTACTTGGCGAAGAAGCGGACGGGGGTGCGGGTGGTGCCTTTAGTGGTTAGTTAGTAGTTGGTGGTTGGTTGGCTTCACAAGGGCGGTCCTTCAATCAGCAGGCCAGCCAACGCGGAAAGCACAGCGAGTAATCAAGCCGCGAAAGTCGGCCTCATCCGCGTTCCATCCTGTCAGCATAGCAAACCACGGCAAGGACGCCAGCCCTGCAAAA
>CAYWHT010000081.1:0-7773 GCA_964458135.1 uncultured Saprospiraceae bacterium
AGCTAAAAAGAGCAAGTCAGAATTCACAAATTTTGGGTTGTCAGACTATAATTAACCAACAAGGGCGACTAAGAGCTCGTCCACTATTATTGCCCGCCTGAACAGACGAACTGACCCGGCCGGCACAGAAGGACGGGCACTATCCACTACCCACAAGCCAAAGACCAGACCAACCATCAAGCCCAAAATTTTTGATCAAATGATTAAACCAAATGAATACAATCTCGTTACCACTAAAAAATTCCGGAAACATTTTTTGCCCGGAGTTCAATCAAATGATTTAATAAAATTATTTAATCGAATGATTAACCTTGCCCGAATCACCCCCATCCTGGGAATAGGATTACTGTTTTGGCAATGCAGCGGTGAGCAATCCGCTAGTGCCGAACGGGCTACGGAAGCAGCGCGGACTGTAGCCGAATCGTCGACTGGCAAACGCATTCCCCAGTACCAGACCCTCACGGCGCAACCCGAAGACAAGGCGCGCAGCCTTAACATTACGGGGCGCACCCAACCCCTTGAGCGGTTGCAAATTGAATCGGAAGTACAGGGCAAAGCGCTGCCCACTTCTAAATTGCTCAATGAGGGTATCCGCTACCGCAAAGGAGAAACCCTCGTTAAAATTGAAGATACCCAATTCCGGTTGGATTTGCAGTCGCAAAAAAGCCAATTCCAGTCCAACCTGGTACGCATCATGTCCCAACTAAAGCTCGACTATCCGGAAGCCTATCCGGATTGGGCGGAATACCTGAAAAACTTCGATCCCGGCAAAATATTGGCGCCCCTCCCCGAGGTTGCCGACGGGCAACTCCGTTATTTCCTTTCGGCCAATAACATCTTCTCGGCCTATTACAACATCAAAAGCGCGGAGGAACTACTGCCGAAATACGAAATCGAAGCCCCCTTTACCGGGGTCATCACTAAAGGCAACGTCACACCGGGCTCCGTCATCAACCCTGGCGTACCGCTGGCCACCTATAGCCGTACCGACGTTTTTGAACTCAAAGCAGCAGTCTCTTCGGCCGACATCGACCGGCTCAAGCGCGGACAAAAAATCGAGCTTACCCATAGCAACACGGGAGACCGCTGGACCGGCATCGTACACCGCATCGGCGGGGCTTTCGACCCCGGCACCCAATCCGTCCCCGTATTTATCCGGGTTAGTGGTCGCGGCTTACGCGAGAATATGTTTTTGGAGGCCGAGTTGAAGGCCGAAGATTACGATAAGGTCGTTACGTTGCCGCTCAACGCCCTCAACCGCAAAAATCAGGTCCACCATATTCAGGACTCCACCGTGCTGCTCAAAGACGTTGAGCCGGTACACTTCGAGAAGGACCGGGTATGGGTCAAAGGGCTCACCGGCGGCGAACAGATTATCGTCGATGATATCCCGCAACCCATCGTCGGTACGAAGGGGCTGCCCAAGTCGTGAAACTGCTGGAAGCTAAACGACTGGCTTAACCACCATTCATTATCATCACCAATCTTATCGACATGCGATCTATCGTTCGATATTTTATTCAACATCCAACTATTGTCAACCTCTGTGTTTTTCTGATCGTAGGCATCGGTTTTTTACAGTTGTTGCAAACGCAGACCACCAACTTTCCCAAACAACGCATCCGCTTCATTTCGGTAGTAGTGCCCTACCCGGGGGCTTCTCCCTCGGAAGCAGAACGCGGCATTACCATTAAAATCGAAGAAAATCTGGAGGGCATCAAGGGTATAGACCGGGTGACTTCCACTTCAAGTGAAAACCGGGCCAGCGTCAGTGTGGAACTCACCGAAGATTCGGAAACCGACGCCGTGCTGGCGGAGGTAAAGAATGCCGTAGACAAGATCAACAACTTTCCCGACCGCGCGGAACCGCCCATAGTGGAAAAGGTGGAAATCAAGGACGTGGCCATCACTATGGGTATTGAGGGCGACGTGCCCCTGGCGGTCAAGAAAGACTATGCCGATAAAATCGAGGATGACCTCCTGGGCGAACCGGGTATTTCGGATATCGAAATCGGAGGGCTGCCCGAAGAAGAAATTGAAATCCAGATCCGGGAAAACGATTTGCAAAAATACCAGCTGAGTTTTTCCCGGGTAGCGGAAGCCGTGCGCTCCGCCAACCTGGAAAATTACGGTGGGGAGATCAAAACCCAAAGCCAGAACATCACGGTTAAGGCGGACAATAAAGGGTACTACGCCAAAGATCTCCAAACCATTATTATCAAGGCTGACCCGCAAGGCAACGTCGTTTACCTGCGCGATGTAGCCGATGTGATCGACCGCTTTGCCGACGACGCCGACGGACGGTACCTACGAGGCGACCCCATTGTAACCCTTACGGTGTATTCGCTTCCCGACGAGAACATCCTGGATAATGCCGAAACCACCCGGCAATATATCGATGAATTCAACGCCACCCATAACAACCTGCAGCTTAAAATTTTAGAAGACGGAACGGTCAATGTACGCGATCGCACCAATACCATGGTCAACAACGGCGTAGCGGGCATTCTTCTGGTATTGATCGTGCTGGCCTTATTTCTCGATCGCTACCTCGCTTTCTGGGTGGCCTTTAAAATTCCGGTAGCCATTTTGGGCATGTTCATCCTTTCGCCCATCCAGGATATGACGATCAATGTCGTTTCGCTTTTTGGTTTCATCCTGGTGTTGGGTATCCTGGTGGATGACGGCGTGGTTATCGGGGAGAATATCTACCAGTGGGCCAGGGAAAAGGGCGCCCCGCCTCTAAAAGCCGCCCTGGAAGGCACCATGGAGATGGTGACGCCGGTATTAATCTCGCTGACCACTACGGGGGTGGCGTTCACCCTGTTCTTCTTTCTACCCACCCAGGCCGGTGAGTTTTTCGGGGAGATGGGGTTTGTCGTCGTGGCGGTGCTCATCGTGGCCATGGTGGAAAGTTTCTTCTTTTTACCCGCCCACCTGGCGCATAGTAAAGGTTTGAAAGCGGACCACCAACCCAGCAAGCTCGAGCGCTGGTTTGAGCAGTTTTTAAAGTTCGTTCGCAATAAGATCTACCTGCCGGTTTACGACCTTATGGTGGCCGGCAACCGGTGGATTGCGCCCCTGACCGTCCTCGGCTTTCTCGCCATCTTTGCGGCGGCCCTGTCGCTAACCGCTACGGGCAAAGTAGGCTTTACCTTTTTCCCCAACCTCGACGACGACGCGGTCTTCACCGAACTGAAAATGAAGCCGGGTACGCCAGTGGAAGTCACCCGCCAACGGCTCGCCCAATTGGAAGACGCCGTCTGGGAGGTCAATGAAGAATACAGCGCCAAGCGCTCCGACGGGCAGGAGGTCGTCCAATTTGTGGAAGTGATCACCGGCCCCCAACCCAACCAGGGCAAATTGAAAATCACCTTTCTCGGCGGGGAAAAACGAGGGGTTAGTTCCTTTGAGCTATCGGCGCGCATGCGCGAGCTATCGCCCAAAATACCGGAGGCGGAAAGCCTCGTTTTCGGTGTCGGCGCCACCTCCGCCGTCTTTGGCAAACCCATTTCTTTCGCCTTAAAGAGCCAGAATTTAGAAGAACTGCGTGCAGCCAAGGACACCCTGCGTGCCCGGCTCACCGCCCGGGATGACGTCAAGGATATTTCGGATTCCGACGAGCTGGGGGTACAGGAGATGATCATCCGGCAAAAGCCGGAAGCCGAATTGCTCGGCCTCAGCCTGGGTCAAATCATGGCGCAGGTGCGATCCGGTTTTTTCGGCCAGGAAGTGCAAAGCCTGCAACGCGGCAAAGAAGAAGTAAAAATCTGGGTGCGCTATCCCCGCGAGGGGCGCTCCCGCAAAGAACAACTCCGGAATATGCGCATTTCCGACGGGCGGGGCAATAGCTACCTGCTCGACGACCTGGTTAACATCCAGGAGCGCACCAGCTCCTTATCCATTAACCACCTGGAAGGGGATCGCGAAATCCGGGTTGAAGCCAACGTTGCCAATATAGACGTATCGGCGCCCAAAGTCATTGGAGAAATCGAGCAGCAATACATGCCGGCCATCCAGAAGCAATATCCTTCGGTAGAATACTCCGTGGAGGGGCAAAACCGGCAATCTTTTAAGATGCTTGGCGCTATCCAGGTCGTCGGACCGATCATCCTATTGTTCATCTTTGCCTTGATCGTTTTCAACTTCAATTCTTTTTCCCAGGCGATTCTGGTGTTCTCCCTTTTCCCTTTTGCTTTGATCGGCGTTATTCTGGGGCACTGGATTCAGGGGGAAAACCTCAATATTTTCTCTTTCGTGGGCACCATTGCGTTGATTGGCGTTTTCGTCAACAACTCCCTGGTCTTTATTTCCACGCTCAATCAGCAGTTGAAGGAAGGCGTCAGTTGGCAGGAGGCCTTGCGCAATACGGCCTCCTCGCGTTTCCGGCCTATCCTGTTGACCACCATTACGACGGTGGCCGGTCTGGGCCCGCTGTTGGCTTCCGACAGTCTGGGCGCTCAGTTTTTGAAAGGCCCCGCCATCGCCATTGCTTATGGCCTGAGTTTCGGCCTGTTTAACGTGCTCCTATTGCTCCCCTCGATTTTGCAACTTTTTAATGGATTTCGGGTGCGGATGTACAATTTATTCCATAAGGACAAAGCGCGTCCCGAACAGGTGGAGCCCGCGGTGAAGGCGCTACAGTACGAGATCCAAGAATGATCGCATCCAGAATCCCTAAAATTTTGATCACTATGACTTTTAACCAATATGCAGGGGCAGGTCTTATCTTGCTCGCAACGGTATTTACGCTCGGCGCCCAAGATACCCTGGGCCTCGAGCAGGCCATTCAAACGGCTTTGGAAAACAATTACCAAATCCGGCTCCAGCAGTACGATGTAGAAACCAGCGTAAGGGAAGCCGATCCCGCACTGGTGGGCCGAAAACCAACTATCGACCTCAACGCCAACTATCAGGGTGGCTGGAGCGACGCCAGCACCGAAACCCAGCCGCTGGGTCCCGAACAACAGGGCACTAATGAGATCAACCTCAGCGGTATTTCCAACAGTATTTCCGTGAGTCCGGAATTACGGCTATTATTGCTCGACGGCAAGGAAAGCAAATACCGGCTGGAACAACTCCAAACCGCCAGCGAAGCTACGCGCCTGCAACTGCGCCAAACCGTAGAACAAACGGCGGCCGAGGTGAGTGGCGCTTACTTGCGCATGGCCCGACGGCAGTCCCTAATGCGTATCACCCGTCAAAGCATTACCCTGAACCGGGAACGCCTGGAGCGCTCCATCCAGGATGCCGAATTCGGCACCAGCGGCAGCCTGGAGCAGTTGCAAATCGAAGTCGACCTGAAAACCGACAGCGCGGAATTGCGCAACCTGCAGCTCGAATACGAAAACGCCCGCCGCAACCTCAACCACCTCATGGGCCAGGATCCGGAAACCACCTTCGCGGTGGATACTGCATTAACGGTCAACACCCAGCTGCAACTGGACGAGTTAAGCCAGGCCCTGCGGCAAAATAACACCCTGCTGCAACTCAGCGAAAAAAACGTGCAGCTAGCCAATCTGAATGTCGATATCCGGCAGGCCGCTTACAAACCCACCCTGCAGGGCTACGCCAACGTCACCTACTCCTACCTGCGCGATGAGGCCAGCTTTCTGACCTCCACCCGCAGCGTGGGCCCCAACATCGGATTGCAATTCTCCATGCCGATATTCGACGGGGGCGCCCGTAAAATCCGGGAACAAAACGCCATAACGAGCTTGGAACAACAGAAGGTGGAACGCAGCCGGGTGGAAGAAGAACTCATTAAAGAACTGTACAACGCCTACGCCGTCTACCGCAATACCCTCGAACAGCTGCGCATTGAGCGCAGCAACCTCGAATCCTTTGAGCAGAACCTCGAGAACATGCGCAACCTCTACGCACTGGGCCAGGCCACCAACACCGACCTGCGTACCGCACAACTCAACCTCAACGCCGCCCAGAACCGGATTAATAATTTCCAGTTTACAATCAAGGAGGCGGAGGTGCAGTTGTATTTGTTATCGGGACGACTGGTTGAATAATTTTTGGGTAGTGGGTAGTTGGTGTGGAAAAGACACCATTAGAAACTTGGCGAAAGCCCAGGTCGCATCCAACTACCCACTACCAACTCCCCAACTCTTTAAGCACCCAATCCTCCGGGTCCACCACCGGCTTAACCCCCGCGGGAAAGCTCATTTCAACCCCTCCCGGAGGAATATCGACCCGGCGGGTTTCATCGCCCAGTTGCACATCAACGGGCATGGGAAATTTCATATCCAGCGGGGTTTCCCATTTCAGACGAAGGGTATTGCCTTCGATCCGGGAGCGAAGCACCGGCAATTGGGGTTGGCGCAGGTAGACTTCAAAAAACCAGTCAAGGTCACGCCCTGCAATAGATTCGCAGAGGTGGAGAAAATCGTCGGTGGTGACAAAACGGGTTTGACTGCCGTCGGTAACCTGCTCCAGGGCGGGCGTAGGATAGGCAAAGCGACGTAAGATCTCAAAGAAATCTTCCTCGCCCACCAGGTAGCGTAAGGTGTGGAGCGTCCAGGAACCCTTGGTGTAGATCGGGGCCCGGTAAATTTCCGTGGATAATTGCGATGTGCGGGGCGCAACGGCCAATTGACCGGAAAAGAAGCGCTGGCTTTTTAGGTATTCGTGGTAAGCGGCCTTACCCTGGGTATCTTCAAGATAGAGGGGTTGCATATAGGATCCGAAGCCTTCGTGGATCCACATATCGCGCCAGTCGTAATTGGTAATGAGATTTCCCCACCATTCGTGCGCTAGTTCGTGGTGGTGGAGGGCGTCGAATCCCCAATCCTTACCGCGCGTCATGGAGGCATTGTTGAAATTGGCGCCGTAAGCGATGATCGACTGGTGCTCCATACCGAGGTGAGGCGTTTGGGCGATACCGTATTTGTCGGCCCGGAATGGATAGGGCCCCAGATACGATTCAAAAAAACGCAAATGATCTTTGATTTCGGGCATCAGGTTCAGCCCCTTTTGGTAATCTTCGGGCAGGACGTAAAAGTGGATCGGATAAGTGCTGCCATCCACGCATTTTCGTTCGTCCCGGATAAGCCGGTAGGGCGCAATATTGAGCGCTACGTTATAGATGTTGATGGGCTGGGAAATGAACCAATGGTAGGTAACGGTGGCGTCATCGTGTGGTTCTTCGCGCAACAGACGCCCGTTGGCGGCCACCACCAAGGGTTCCGGCACCCGGATATGCAGGGCCATGGAGTCGGGCTCGTCGGAGACGTGGTCTTTACAGGGCCACCAGACATCGGCCCCGTTGATTTGACAGGAAGTGGCGATCCAGGGAGCACCCGAGGGGGTCGTTTCCCAGCTAAAGCCGCCGTCCCAGGGCGGACGGGGCGCCACGCGGGGTTGGCCGCCATAGGCAACGCGCACCGAAAAGTGCTCCCCCCGTTGCCGGGTGGTGTCGAGGTGGATGAGCAGGAGACCGCCCTCGCGCCGGTATTCCAGCCCCCTGCTTCCGGCCGCCGGCAGGATTTCCTCCACCCGTTCCACCCGCAACAATGTATCCAGGTTGAGCACCAGGCGGTGCATCGGGTGCACGACGCGAGCGCGCACGGTCAACGCACCGTTGATGGAACGCTGATCGGGCAGTACGGCCAGATCGAGATCGTAGAAGGTGACGTCGTACGCCGCCTGTTCGGGCATAAGCGGCCCGCCGGAAGCGTAAATCGGCCTTTGAGCCTCGGCCGGGCTGGGCAGAAGGGCCGCCCAAAAACCAGCGAGGCATAGTAAGCTGAAAAAGCGCATGGT
>CAYWHT010000081.1:7783-10809 GCA_964458135.1 uncultured Saprospiraceae bacterium
TTTTTCACCAACTAATGGCCGGATAATTCCCGGTATCGCGTAGATTTGATCGTTAGTCGATAGAAAAATTAAACCCATCGAAATCCTATGCGTTCTAGCAGTAAAAATGGTGTAATCATTTGATTAAATCATAAATTTAAAATACCTTAACCAACCGGGATAATATGGAAGCAATGACAAGCACGGAAGAGAAGATCAAGCGGGCGGCAACCAAGGTGTTTATCCAGAAGGGATACCACGCCACCAAGACGCGGGATATCGCCCAGGAAGCGGGTATGAATATCGCCTCCATTCACTACTATTACCGCAGTAAGGACAAACTATTCGAGATTGTGGCGGGGGAAGCTATTCGTGGTTTCACCAAGGAGATGGACGAAATACTCGGGGGTAATGCGCCACTGCATGAAAAAATACGGGAATTCACCATTCGCTATATCGAATTTATTAAGAAGAACCCCTATATCCCTTTATTTGTCTTTTCGGAAGCCCAAATCAATCCTGGAAAGTTGCAGAAGATGATGCAGGACGAAAAGATGTTGGGCAAGCTGGACGAACAGCTGCGGGATTTGGCCGAACGGGGGGTCATCCGGAAAATTTCGCTGGCGCAGTTCATGTCGAATATGATGGGTTTGACGGTAATTCCATTTGTCGCCAAACCTTTGATCCAACGAAAAATCGGTATCGATCAAGCCGAGTTTGCCGCTATGATCGAAGAGCGCAAGCAGATGATCCCCGATCTGATCATTAGTTACTTGTATTTCGACCCGCCGGAATAAAATTTTTAACCCGGATTCAATCATTTGATTACATCGAATAATTAAATCCTTTATATCACACTTATCATCAAACTGTAAAAGCTAAAAACTATTAGTCATGGGCATTCAAGAATTTTCGGGACACATTGACCAGTACCGGCCGCTACTCACCGGTTTTGCGCTCAGTTTGACCAAGGATCGCGACGCGGCCGAAGACCTCATGCAAGAAACTTACCTAAAAGCGCTAACCCGCAAAGACCAATTCCGGCCGGGCACTAACCTGCGCGCCTGGCTATCTACCATCATGCGTAATCTATTTATCAATCAATACCGCAAACAGAAGCGCCGCAAAACCGAACCCACTGACTTAAACCAAGTCGATTTCCTGTACACGCCCACAGTGGATAACGAGGGGGTATCCAACCTAACCGTACAAGAAATCCAATCGGCCATCGATTTACTCGAAGAAAAATTCCGGGGCCCCATCCTTTTGTTGATGCGGGGCTACGCCTACGAAGAAATAGCCGAATACTACGCCGCGCCGGTAGGTACGATCAAGAGCCGCATTTTTCACGCGCGCCGCAAATTGCGGAAATTGGCCAAAGCGGAGGTGCTGCGGGGATAGAGGGAAGTTACAAACAAAGCACCTTTCACCACTACCAACGCTGCGACCTCGTGATCATTCCCCAGGAACTGCACGAACTACGCACCTTTAGCCGCCGCACCCTCGACTGGGCCTACGACATTGGCTACCGGGCCACCCGGCGGGCCGAGCACCGGATGCGGGCGCGCGGGTACCGCCCCGGAGAGGATGATGCGGGGCTGGTGAAACATGTGCGGTTGGCGGTGTAGGGTGATAAGAAGGAGAGAGTAGCGCGTAGAAAGACGCTGCTAAAAGGCAAAGTTGACACGAGGTCATACCATCTACCCACAAGAAGTAATATTCCTCCGCAAAACTTGTATTTTCGCTCCTTATCCGCTAAACAAAAACACCCATGTCCAAAGCCATCCAGGATTACTACCCCGACGACGTCGCCCACTGCTACGGTTGCGGCCGCCTGAACGATCAGGGCTACCACCTCAAAACTTACTGGGACGGCGACGAAACCGTGGCCGAATTCACGCCCCGACCCTACCATACCGCCATTCCCGGCTACGTGTATGGCGGCTTGATCGCCTCCCTCATTGATTGTCACGGTACGGGTTCAGCCGCCGCAGCGACGGCGCGCGCCCAGGGCGCCGATTTGGAAAGAGAAGGCGCTCCCCGCTTCGTCACCGCCTCCCTGAAAGTGGACTACCTCGCCCCGACCCCGCTCGGCCCGGCCCTGAAATTGCGCGGACGAATTGCCGAACAGAAAGCGCGAAAAGTGGTGGTGCATATCACGCTTTATGCAGAGGATAAGGCTTGCGCTAAAGGGGAAGTGGTGGCGGTGCGGATGCCGGCGTCTTTGATGGGGTGAGCGTGGGTTGAGGGAGCCCCCCTTGAGCATGCCTTTCTTGGGAAACATCAACTGGAAGGTTTCCCCTTAGCTTTTTGAGGCAATAAAATGCATTCATAAACAGCACCAGCAAGAACGCACCTCTTTTCAGGCGTGCACCCTTGAGTATTCTTTTAGCCGAGTTGACTAGGCTGAAACTCCGTTTCCACAGATTGCGGTGGGCCTCCAGCAATTCTGTAACTGTCATTTTCCGGGGTTGAAAAGCTACGTTGTAGCCGTTATAGTAGTTCCAGTCTCTGCTCTCTAAAATTCTGCCCTCGGCTTTCAGTTTGGTGTACAAACTTGTTCCTTTAAACGGAGTCATTACGCTCAAGAACGGAACATCTATCCCAATTTCCATCAACCTGTCCGCCATAGATACGATACTTTTTGGATCATCATGATCAAAGCCCGCGATGAATCCCGCCATTACTGCGATACCTCTTTTTCTGATGGCCGCTACCGCCTCCTGGTATTCGGCAACCCGGTTCTGCCGTTTATTGGCGTCCCTCAATGATGCTTCACCAAAGGATTCAATACCTAGAAATACTCCGATACAGCCCGAGGCTTTCATTAAATCCAATAGTTCAGGATCTTTGGCGATATCCATACTTGCTTGGGTCAACCACCATTTTTTCAATGGTATCATTTCTTTTAACAATTGTCTGATGTATGATCTTCGAATGGTTAGGTTATCATCCCAAAACCAAACCACCTTCCGTTGCCACCAATATTTGAAGTAGTCGTATGTAGCGTCACGAATAACGTCTTTTACCGGTCGCAACCTAAACCC
>CAYWHT010000082.1:0-10803 GCA_964458135.1 uncultured Saprospiraceae bacterium
GAAAAAATAGCGGCGTCATATTTTCACAAATCCTGAGTTGTCAGACTATAACCCCCGGATGCTTTCATCCTTTGCAAGCAAACGGCTGACATGAAAGACGCCATTATCCAGCACCTTTCGCAAGATTCGCGGATGGCTTCGGTCATCCGGACTACAACCGTGACCTGGAACAACCGTCAGGGCGCGGTCTACGACGATCTGATCCGGTCGATTCTGTCCCAACAGCTTTCGGTACGGGCCGCCCATGCCATCCATCGGCGATTCCTCGATTTGTTTCCAGATCGACGCCCCCAGCCCACGGCCGTGACCCATACCTCCCTGGAACAACTGCGCGAAGTGGGATTATCCCGCCAAAAGGCGCGTTACGTGAAAAATGTGGCGCGCTATTTCTCGGAATTGGGCTTAGATCAGGACTGGTCCCAATGCTCCGACGAGGAGATCATCCAGCAGCTTACCCAAATCAAAGGGGTAGGCCGGTGGACGGTGGAAATGATCCTCCTGTTCACCCTCGGCCGCCCCGATGTGCTGCCACTCGACGACCTGGGCATTCGCCAGGCCATGACCCGGCTTTATGAGGTAGACGAGACCGGCCGACAGCTCAAACCGCGGCTGCGGGAAATTGCCGAAGCGTGGCGACCTTATCGCTCTTTTGCTTGTTTTTATTTGTGGAATTGGCGCCGGAGTTTAGTGTTTGGTAGTGCGTAGTTGGTAGTCAGATAAAGCAAAATAATTACAACACCCTGCATGGAAAGAGTCATTGGAAGATACGAAGGTGAAGAAGGCGGGCCGCTCCTGGTTTGTTTGGGCGGCATGCACGGCAACGAATGGGCGGGGATTGAGGCGTTGGAAATCGTTTTTCAGCTACTGGCCCAAGAGCCGCAGATCAATCCCCATTTTCGTTTCAAAGGGCGGATAGTCGGTCTACGGGGTAACCTACAGGCTATAGCCGAAAAAAAACGCTTCATTAACCGCGATCTTAACCGGATGTGGACTACCGAGCAGATTCGCCGCAGCCGGTCCAAGCCCTACGATCAATTGGAAGCGGAAGAAAGAGAATTAATAGGAATTCTTGATGCGGTAGCACAGGAGGCCGCTGATTATCAACCGGAGAAGTTCGTGCTTTTGGATTTGCATACCACCACCGCCCAGGGTGGCATTTTTTCCATCCCTACGGATGACGCCGACAGCCTGCGCATCGCCATGGAGTTGCACGCTCCGGTGATCAAGGGCCTGTTGCGGGGGGTCAGGGGCACTACCCTGCATTTTTTCAACCGGGATCTGTACGCGCCGGAGACCATCGCCGTATGCTTTGAGTCCGGCCAGCATGACGACCCGCTTTCCGTCAACCGGGCCATTGCCGCCATTACCAACTGCATGCGCACCATCGGCTGTGTACAGGCCGAAGATGTGGAAAATCGCCACGACGAGCTGCTGCAAGAGTATTCTAGAAATCTTCCCAAAGTAGCGGAGCTCATCCTCAGCCACGCCATTAGCCCGGGAGACCAATTCCGGATGATGCCGGGATTCAAAAATTTTCAGCGCGTTCGCAAGGGCCAACTCCTCGCCCAAGATCGCTATGGACCGATTTACGCGCCGGCAGACGGCTGTGTTCTCATGCCGCTATACCAGGAGCAAGGAGAGGATGGATTTTTTCTGGTGCGCCCGGTAGCGGCGCCGGCGGTAGTGTAGCATTGGCCTATTCCTGGTTGGCCGTCTGCATGAATTGCTTTTCGTAGAGGGCGCGGTAATGCCCACCCTCCAATTTAAGCAGCTCTTGGTGCGAACCCAACTCCTTGATCTCGCCGTGATCGAGCACCAGGATGTTATCGGCGTGGCGGATAGTGGAGAGCCGGTGCGCAATGATGATGGAGGTGCGTTTCGCGATCAGCGTTTCAATCGCAAATTGAATCACGCTCTCGGTTTCCGGGTCGATGGAAGAGGTCGCTTCGTCCAGGATCAAAATATCGGGATCGAAGACGAGCGCCCGCACAAAGGAAATGAGTTGCCGTTGTCCCATGGAAAGGGTCGCGCCGCGTTCCATCACCCGATAATCGTAGGCGCCGGGAAGCTTTTCGATGAATTCGTGGGCGCCGATAGTTTTGGCGGCCTCGATCACCTTTTCGCGGCTGATGGATTCGTCGAGCAATGTAATATTTTCCATTACGGTGCCCGAGAACAGGAAAACGTCTTGCAATACCAGGGCGATGCGGTTGCGCAGCGCCGCTAGCTGGTATTCCTGAATGGGGATGTCATCTACGCGAATCTGGCCTTTCTGAATTTCGTAGAATCTATTGAGGGTGTTGATAATGGTGGTTTTACCCGAGCCCGTCCCCCCGACGATGGCCAGGGTTTCGCCGGGCTCGATGCGGAAACTCAGATCACGCAGCACGTAGTCGCACGCATTGTAGGCAAAAAATACCCGGTCGAACTCCACTTTACCGTCCACCCGGTCTGGCGCCAGGGCGCCCTCGTCCTTGATTTTTTCGTCGCGATCTAAAGTATTAAAAACCCTCTCGGAGGCCACCAATCCCATTTGCAGGGTATTGAATTTATCGGCGATCATGCGGATGGGTCGAAAAAGCATATTCAGGTACATCGGGAAAGCCACTAGCGCGCCCAGGGTCACTTCGGCCCCGGAAACGACGCCACGGGCGCCCCACCAGACCATCAGCCCAAGGGAGGCCGCCGAGATGATTTCCACCACCGGAAAAAAGACGGCGTAGTAGAGGATGGAATTGAGATTGGCCTGGGTGTATTCGCGATTGATTTTTTTGAAGTTGTCCCGCTCTTGTTGCTCGGCGTTGAAGATTTGCACGATGCGCATACCCGTGATGCGTTCCTGCAGGAAGGCGTTCATGCGGGAAATTTGTTTGCGTACGCGCTGAAAGGCCACTTTGACTTTTTCTTTAAAGATATAGCTGGCCAGGATGAGCAGTGGCATAGTCGTCAGGCAGATCAACGTCAGTCGCCAACTCGTGGCCAGCATGACGGCCAGTACGGCAAATACGGTAAGCAGATCGGCCACCATGGTGATGACTCCCTGGGAAAATACCGTATTGATGGTTTCGATATCGTTGATGGTGCGGGTAGTGGAGGTGCCGATCGGCGTACGGTCGAAGTAAGTCAATCGCAGCCGCGTGATATGCTGAAAAACTTTGACGCGCAAGTCTCGAATAACGGATTGCCCCAGAAAGTTGGAGGTAAAGACGAAAAAATACTGCATGGTGGCATGCACCAGCAAGACGGCCACGAAGATGACGGTCATGCGGGTAAGCCCCAGAATATCGCTGCGGAAGATATAATTGTCCACCATGAGCTGCACCAGCCAGGGGCGCATGATAGCTAGCGGGGCAAGTACGACGGCCAGCAGGCCGGCGGCGATGAACGCCTTGCGGTAGGGCCAGGCCAATTTAAGCACTCGCCCGAGTAAGAAGAAATCGATCTTGTTAGGTTCCAGCTTTGCCAAAGTTACCGGTTGTAGTTAGTTATCGGAAGTTACGGGCCCTACAAAGAACACCATAATCTTTGTAAAGTTGAATGGCGCCCGTGGCCGCTTTGAGGTTTAGTCTGCCAAGTCAGCATGCACAAATTTTGGGTTGGCAGACTGTAAATTGCGTTGGATGGCGCCTCCTACACGGTGAGGAGGGCGCCATCCGCGGCAACAAAACTACCACTTAGTAATCACTTCCCTGCAGTGATTAAATAAAAGCAAACCGCTTACTTTTTACAACCGGTCAAACGGATCGAGGGGCGGGCCTCAGGCGGTCCATTCACATGCACGGGATAAATAGCGCCAATGCTCCGTTGGGGAAGGGCATAGCGACGCCGCGTGAGACCGTAGCGGCTCACGTCCTCGATCTTACGAATGCTTAGGTCATTAAGGTTGCTGCTTTAAACGCGCTGCCCTTTTTGGGCTGCTCGTGACAGGTTTATAGTTGCTTGCCCTGCCGGTGGAATTTGAAGTTAAAGCCTCCGTATTCCTGGTAAAAATAGGTTTTACGACGTTTGGAATATTCGATGGGAGCGCCGGCCTGCTTCATGAAGTTGAGGTAATTATAGATCATGCTTTCGGACAGGGCCAGTGTTTCCGCTAAATCGGCGGGAGAACCGGTCTTTTCTTGTTGGATGAGCGCATCGATTCTTTTGATTCTTGCCAGATAGTCGCTTAGTTTCATAATTATTTGATTTTCGCATCAGAACAGGCCTTCATCGGCGAAGCTGCAGTATCCGGCTTCCCCGATGATGAGGTGATCCAGCACACTAACGTCCAGGGTTTTACCGGCCTGCGAGAGTTTTTGGGTCAGCTCGATATCGGCTTGGCTGGGTTGGAGGTTGCCCGAGGGGTGGTTATGGCACAGGATGACCGAGCACGCCAGGTCTTCGATGGCCCGGCGGAAGATGACCTTGGCGTCGACTACGGTGCCGGCTACCCCTCCGGAGCTGATGCAATGCCGACCGATGAGGCGGTTGGCCCGGTTGAGCAGTAGAATCCAGAATTCCTCGTGCGGCAGGTCGGCCAGGCTGGGCGCCAGTAGGTGGTAGGCGTCCTTGCTGGTTTGTATTTGCGGTCGTTCCCGCACTTGCGCCAGTTGACGGCGGCGCCCCAATTCCAAGGCCGCCGTAATGGTGATCGCTTTGACCATTCCAACGCCCCGAAATTTGCACAAATCGCTCAAACTGCATCTGCCCAGCAAATTCAAGTCATGATCCACTTCCTGCAGGATGCGTTGGGACAAACCGACGGCGCTCTCCCGCCGCGAGCCCGACCCCAGCAATATGGCCAGCAGTTCGGCATTGGATAGCTGTTTCTTGCCGTGCAGCCTCAATTTTTCGCGCGGACGATCCTCCTCCGCCAAAGCTTTAATGGACAAGCCGACCGCCTCGTACTTTCGCCTGGTCATGAGCAAATCATTTTAATACCCCCGGAAGCTCCTATGCCAAAATACCCGGCGCACGAGTGCTCGACGCCGCACGTCGGCCTTCCCGGGCTCACCCTCAGCCCGGGTTTTAGCCTCCGTGCATCGCACCGAATCTCTTTGGTAAAAAGTGGAAGCGCTTTTCCAATGCAAATCATCGAAAAATGGTAAGCAGGTATGTTTAGGCATATTTTCCATAGGCCACCATTAAAAATTGCAGAACCTCGTTCAGCTATTTTTACCGTTCTTTGGAAAACAAAATACCGGCTTG
The DNA here is from genome assembly GCA_964458135.1 of uncultured Saprospiraceae bacterium. Lineage (GTDB taxonomy): Bacteria > Bacteroidota > Bacteroidia > Chitinophagales > Saprospiraceae > CAYWHT01. The sequence continues at coordinate 5,188 of CAYWHT010000082.1, forward strand.
AGCGCCGGAATGCCCATTCGTATTGTAGATTGACCCGTTGAGAAAGGATAGAAGATAAAGGAAGCTTTTCAATGGCTTCACTTGTTATTTCAAATATAATACTTTTAATAATGCCGTGACGGCAAAATCCAAAATCGCTGGATTTTAGTTAAATTTTTTTTGTTTTTTATGTCTCACTATACATTTTCGCGGGCCGAACGCCTCAAAAGCCGTAAAATCATTGCCGAATTGTTTCGGCGCGGGCAGACGTTCGGTCAGTACCCATTGCGATTATTCTGGCTGCCTCTTCCCCAGGACCGGATGGATGCCCCCGTGCAGGCGGCCTTCAGCGTACCCCGCCGCAAATTTAAGCGGGCAGTTGACCGCAACCGGATCAAGCGCCAGATGCGGGAGGCTTACCGCCTGCAAAAACCCGCGCTATACCGAAGGTTGGAAGGGCATCCGGACGCTTGCGCCCTGATGCTCCTCTACGTAGGTAAAGAAAAGCTTCCGTACGCCGACATTCAACGGGCCATGCGCAAAGCCATCCGGCGCCTTTCGGAAAAATTGAGCCGGGAACAACCCTCGCCGTCGAAAAAATCTCTTTAGCGCCTCGGCAACTAAGTAAATGATCGTTTTCGGGAGCTTATTTTGGCGATAGACTTCTCACAAATCCCATGTTGTCAGACTATAAATACTTCAACTCACTCTTTGGGACGACATAAAATCCCCGCTGCTTCCGGAGGTATTTCCCTTTCGGCGAAGTCGCGCGGCTACGGGAGGATTTACCCACTATCAACTACAATTAACACCCTACATGTATAAATTTCTTTTTTTCACCGCCCCGCTGCTTTTCCTCCTTACGCACCAGCCGGCGCACGCTCAGAAGGTGTTGCAGATCGAAAAGAGGAACAGCCCCAAAACCACCAAATTATTCATTGGGGATGCTTTTTCTTACCGTTTGTACGGAACGGAGCGTTTCCGCACGGCCTACATTGAGGATTTACTGGTGGAGGAAAAACTGATCGCTACGGTTGATCGCTACATACCCATGGATAGTATTGCGGCTCTGCGCTACGACCAATCCTTCGGAAAGGTAGCCCGGGTTTCGCTCTACACCTTTGGGGCTGCTTGGTCGGGGCTTGCGTTGGTAGGCACGGCCACCGACAAAAATCCCGACACCAGTTACCGTTGGTCGGATGCCATCGTCACCGGTACTTCGGGGGTTCTGGGCTGGCTGAGCGGAAAATTATTCAGCGGCCGTAAACTCAAGATGGGTAAAAAGAGGCGCTTGCGCATGCTCAATTTGAGCCCGGTCGGTAAACCGAACAAGGAGTGAAACCCGGCTGGACGCTTCTATGAGCTAATTCGGGCCGACTACGGTCGCTTCCCCGGACTGGCCGCCTTCCCGGAGCAATTCGTACCTTTCGGCGAAGACATTATCGCCCACCCAAACCGCAATTTCCTGCCGGCGATAGTTGATGGAGACCTTGCCCAGCCGGAACAGATCGGCGCCAATTAATCCATCAACTTCGTAATGCGCCTTTTTCAGATGTTTAAGTTTGACGCATGCCAGGCGCCAGGCCTTAATAATGAACTCATCCGCAATTTTGATGCTGCCCACCGCGTAGAAGGGCGCGCGTTTCCGGGATAGAGCGCCGCCGAAAGCAATGCGGGTCAGCTTGCGGGCGCGTTCGGGTAAGGATTTCTTTAATTTCTTATCCAACACGTTGATCGAAGCACCGGAATCCCAGGCCAGATCTAACGCCATCGACCCAATTTGAGCCTGTAGCACGGTCAGGTGCCCCCGCTGCTCAAAGGGGATGCGGTGACGGGGATCGGGATAATAGAGCTCCCCGGCCGGATAACCGGCGTTATCGAGTCGCAACAGGGTCATCCGTTGCCGATCATAATCGATTACGACCTCCAATTCCTGAAAAACCCGCTTGCCGATCAGTCCCAGCAACGGCAATTCCATAATCTCTTCCAGCCCCTCCATATCCCAGAGCGGCGCAAAAAAACTATCCCGCCGAATACCGGCCCAGCCAAATTGCTGGATAAAGCAGCCTTCAACCCGCTTTCGTTTGCCGTTAATATCCGTGATCCGGCGAAACCGGGATACGTTGTCGTCATCGCCAAAATATTGACCGTTAAGCACCAGGTCGCCGATGCCCGTATCGAAGATAAAGTAACCCTGCCGCCCGTCAACCCCGGCTTTTACCAACACCATTTTTCGAAAACGTTTAAACGCAATATCCGAAACCGATTCGGTCATCTCGTAGGGATGCTCCTCCGCCGCACTGGCCGACAAGGAAAACAGGACCATTAGACAGGCGCCAAACAGAAGGGAGTAGAATTGTTGCATAGATGGTGATTTAAGAGCTTGCTTGGATTTTACGCTTTGGTATAGCTTTTCCGGCTGTGAAAGATTTTGCCTAAAGCTTGTTTAAATGAAGTTACGCATAATTCCCTGGCCATCAACATTAACTTTTGATAAAATCCGGACATCCCGGCCATTATCCATCCCACTTTGCTGCTTGGCTACATTTTAGCCTGGGATAATATATTTTACTTCTAAATATATTTTTATAATTTGCTATGGCTAAACCAAAAATCGTATTTCTTATGAGCAAATGGCTATCCCCCTTAGGCCTGTTAATTGCGATGTTTTCCTTTGCCAACGCACAGAACCCAACCACCCCGAGTGGCTGGAAATACGAAGTCATCCGCAGCGGCAGCGGCAAATCACTCTCCAGGCAAAGCGCCGCCCTGACCCACAACAAACTCACTACGGAAGGCGGCAAAGTCCTTTCCTCCACCTACGCGATCGGCGTTCCTGACTACCAGGTCGTCAGCGAGCTTTCTGCCGAATTCCAGGAAGCTTGCACCCTCATGAAAGCCGGCGCCAGGTACGTGTTCCAAATCCCCGTAGAAGACTTCCCCCGGGCCGATCAGCTGCAACTTACCGGCGAAACCGTTACCTGGGAAATCGAAATTTTAGAAGTACTACCTCCTAAACCCGATGTAGCCAAAAAAGTAATTGGCGTGTACCGGCAAAGCGGCCTGGACGCCGCCCACCAGAAGTTCTTAGCCCTCAGCAAAGAGCCCTCCAAAGATGTCTATTTCGGAGAATGGGAAGTAAACCAACTGGGCTATTTTTTTCTGCAGCAGGGCAAAGAACAAGCGGCCATCGATGTGCTGGCCTTTAACGTTCGGCAGCACCCCAATTCGGCCAATGCCCACGACAGCCTGGGCGAAGCCTATTACAAGGCGGGCGAGCACAACAAAGCCAAAAAACATTACCGGCGCTCGCTGCAACTCAATCCGAATAATAAGAATGCGCAGGAGATGCTGGAAAAGTTATAGTTGTTACAGGGCCCCTACTCCGGCGTCGGCCGGGTAAAAATGGCCCATGCGCTGTCTCGGATGAGCCCGATATTCGTGCGGGGTTTGCCGCGCCTACCATTGCCGGCATCACAGCATTTCACCGCTCCATCAGAAACCGAATCGCCAGGGCGTAGCCGGATAGCCCCAGACCGATGATGCTGCCCCGGCAGACGGGGGCGAGGTAAGAGTGGTGGCGATAAGATTCCCGCGCGTGCACGTTGGAGATATGAACCTCGACCACCGGCGCGGGCACTGCTTTTACCGCGTCGGCCAGGGCCAGGGAGGTGTGCGTGTAGGCGCCGGCGTTCAGCACGACGCCGTCGCAGGAGAAGCCGGCGTCCTGAACGCGGTTGATCAGCACGCCTTCCGAATTGCTTTGGTGGTGATCCAGCTCAACCTGTGGGAAGGCCTGCTGCAACTCGTCCAGATAGTCTTCAAAAGACTGGGAGCCGTAAATTTCCGGTTCGCGCTTTCCCAGCAGGTTGAGGTTGGGGCCGTTGATGATGGTGATGTGCATGCACGCAACTAGTTGGCTAAGTCGGACAAAAATTTGATTCGCATCAATTGGATCTCCTCCATGGTGATGTCGTCTTCCTTGAGTTCCTGGTAAGCCGCATCTACCGAATCGGTTTCCGCCTCCATGAAGTAATCGTAGATGTCTTCCCGGGCGTATTCGTCCAGTTGATCTTCCACGTAATAGTCGATATTGACCTTGGTGCCGGAGGCGACGATGGCGTCCAGCTCGTGGATGAGGTCATCCATCGAAATATTGTTGGACGAAGCCAGATCGTCGAGCGGAATTTTGCGGTCGATCCCCTGGATGATGCTGACTTTGATTTTCGATTTGTTGGCGATTTGCTTGACGACGAAATCATTGGGCCGATCGATATTATTCTCTTCGACGTATTCCTGAATGAGTTGCAGGAAGGGCTGTCCGTAACGCATAGCCTTACTCTTGCTGACCCCGGAGATCTTGGCCATATCGTTCATGGTAACGGGGTACTGGGTGGCCATATCCTCGAGGGAGGGGTCCTGAAAAATCACAAAAGGCGGGATGCCTTTCTTTTTGGCTTCCTGCTTACGCAAGTGCCGCAGCAATGTCATCAGGGAGTCGTCGAGGGCGGCGCCGTTGACTGCGGCGGGCTCGGGATCGGAAGTGAGCTCGTTGAAATTGTGATTGATGGGAATCTTGAAAGCGCGGGGTTTTTCGAGATAGGACCGCCCCAGATCGGTCATTTTCAGGAGGCCGTAGCTTTCAATATCCTTGCGGATGAGATTATTGAGCAGGGCGTGCCGGTAAACGGAGCTCCAGAAAGTTTGATCTTTGTCTTCTCCGGCGCCGAAAAGCTCTTTACGGTGAAAGCCGTAATCTTTCAGCTCTTTGGTTTCCTGCCCCCGCATGAAATTGACCAGCGTATTGATGCGGTAGTTTTCATCGAGTTCGAGAATGGCCTGCAGCGCCATGAGGAGTTCTTCTTTCACCTCCTGCTTTTCTTTGGGATAGCGGCAATTATCGCACATGTCACCGCAATTGCCTTCGGGATAGCTTTCGCCAAAGTAGTGCAGCAGGAAGCGGCGGCGGCAAGACGTTGTTTCGGCGTAAGCCATCACTTCCTGCATCAGCTGGGCGCTCATCTCCCTTTCGGCTACGGGTTTATCGCGCAGGAATTTTTCCAGCTTTTGGATGTCTTTGTAGGAATAAAAGGCGACGCATTTACCCTCTAAACCGTCGCGCCCCGCGCGGCCAGTTTCTTGGTAATAGTTTTCGATGCTTTTGGGAATATCGTAGTGGATGACGAAGCGAACGTCGGGTTTATCGATGCCCATGCCGAAGGCGATGGTGGCCACGATGACGTCCACTTCTTCCATGAGGAAGTCATCTTGCGTCTTGCTGCGGGTTTTGGCGTCCAGCCCGGCATGATAGGGCGCCGCTTTGATGTCGTTGACCTTTAGCGCTTTGGCGATATCTTCTGCCGATTTGCGGCTTTGTACATAGACAATGCCCGACTGATTGGGCATCCCCTTGATGACCTGGATGATCTGCTTGATCGTTTGTTCGGGTTTGAGTTTGGGGCGCAGCTCGTAGTACAGATTTTCCCGGTTAAAGGAAGAGACGAAGCGATTTTCGTCTCGCATGTTGAGGTTTTTAACGATATCCGACTGCACTTTGGGGGTGGCGGTAGCCGTCAGGGCGATCACCGGGATGTCTTTGCTGATGGCGTTGAGCATGGCGCGAATGCGGCGGTATTC
>CAYWHT010000083.1:0-2711 GCA_964458135.1 uncultured Saprospiraceae bacterium
CTATCGCCGAAAGAAGCCGCGAAAATGGTCAGGTATTTAGTTCCCGAGGCACTAGGGTCCTATCAAATCAACGACTCCGTCTCCCTGCGCATCGCCTTGTAGGCATTGATCAGCCCGTTGGTGGAGGCGTCGTGCGAGTTCACGTTTGCCTGACCATCCAGCTCGGGCAGGATGGCTTTGGCGAGCTTTTTACCCAGCTCCACGCCCCACTGGTCGAAGCTGAAGATATTCCAGATGACGCCCTGCACGAAAATTTTGTGCTCATACATGGCGATCAGGCTGCCCAGGGAGTGCGGGGTCAATTTCTGAAGGAGGATGGAATTGGTGGGCCGGTTGCCCGGGAAGACTTTGAACGGCGTCAGGCGTTCGATTGCTTCGTCTGATTGGCCTTCCCGGCGGAGTTCCTCGCGTACTTCGTCGGCCGACTTGCCGAGCATCAGCGCTTCGGTTTGGGCGAAAAAGTTGGAAAGTAGGATGTCGTGGTGATCGCCTACCGGGTTATGCGTCCGGGCCGGGGCGATAAAATCGCAGGGTATCAATTTCGTGCCCTGGTGTATGAGCTGGTAGAAAGCGTGCTGGCCGTTAGTGCCGGGTTCTCCCCAGATGATGGGCCCCGTTTGGTAGCCAACGGGCTGCCCGCTACGGTCTACCGACTTGCCGTTGCTTTCCATGTTGACTTGCTGAAAATGCGCCGCAAAACGGTGCAGATATTGATCGTAGGGCAGGATGGCCTCGGTCTCGGCGCCGAAAAAGTTATTGTACCAGATGCCGATGAGCCCCAGCAATACCGGGATATTGTCTTCGAAAGGCGTATGGCGAAAATGCTGATCCATGGCGTGGCAGCCATCGAGGATTTCCGCGAAGCGATCGAAGCCGATCGTGCAGGCCACCGACAAGCCGATGGCGGAAGTAATGGAGTAGCGACCGCCTACCCAATCCCAAAATCCGAACATATTCTGGGGATCGATGCCGAAATCGGTCACCTTTTCGTGGTTGGTGGAAATGGCGATGAAATGCTTTTTGATGTACTCTTCCGCCTTGGCGGCCTGTAAAAACCAGCGCCTTGCGGTATGCGCGTTGGTCATGGTTTCCTGGGTGGTGAAAGATTTGGAAGCCACCATGAAGAGCGTGGTTTCCGGGTCGACCCGCTTCAGGGTTTCCATGATGTGGGCGCCGTCCACATTGGAAACGTAATGCGCGCGTACGCCAGGCTGCCAGTAGGGGCGCAGAGCTTCCGACAACATCACGTCACCCAGGTCGGAGCCGCCGATGCCCAGGTTGACGATATCGGTGATCCGCTTGCCCGTGTATCCCGTCCACGCGCCCGAGAGGAGCTGGTCGGCAAAGTGCTTCATGCGTGCGAGCACTTCATTGACCTCGGGCATGACGTCCTTGCCGTCCACGTAAACCGGATCGTTGGAGCGATTGCGCAGGGCGGTGTGCAAGACGGCGCGCCCTTCGGTTTCGTTGATCTTATCCCCGCGGAACATTTGCTCGATGGCGTTGTCGAGCTGCATCTCCCGCGCCAATTCCAATAACAATTCCAGAGTTTCGGGGCGAATGCGGTTTTTGCTGAAATCGACCAACGTATCTTCGAAGCGCCGCGAAAACCGCTCGAAGCGCTGCGGGTCGGCAGCGAACAAATCGCGCATCTGCTGGTGGCGCATCTCCTCAAAATGAGCTTGTAGCTTTTGCCAGGATGAAGTATCCGTGGGATTTTGTTTAATAAGCATGGCGCATTAGTTTGTGGAACGGCAATTAATAAAAATATTGTTAAATCATTTTTACACGCACCGAATTTCTTAATCCTTTGGCAAATTCTCGCGCCCTGGAAGAAAACATTGATCAATCTGTCGCCAAATTCCAGTATGAACAAAATCCCAAAAGACGCTAAAATCAGACCCTTTGCCCGTGATTCGATTCGCCAACAATAAATTTCGACTCCAGATCCTGAGCCTGATCGTCGGCCTGTTGCTAATGGGCATCAAGTTTGGCGCCTGGTGGCACACCAATTCCAACGCCATCCTCACCGACGCCCTGGAAAGCATCATCAATGTACTGGCCAGCGGATTCGGGCTTTACAGCCTACTCCTCTCCGCCAAGCCGCGCGACAGGAACCACCCCTACGGTCACGGAAAGATCGAATTCATCTCGGCGGGTTTTGAAGGCGGCCTCATTTTGGTGGCGGGCTTGCTGATCATCGGCAAGTCCGTATACAACTTCTTTTACCCCCAGGTGCTCGATCAACTCGATCTGGGTATTGTATTGGTTTTCATCGCGGGGCTGGTCAATTACCTGATGGGGCGGGCTTTGATCCTTCAAGCAAGCCGGTCCAATTCTCTGGTGCTGGAAGCCGGTGGCCAACACCTGCAAACCGACGCCTATTCCTCGGCGGGACTGCTGCTCGGCCTGGGGGTCTTGTACCTGACCAATCTGGCCTGGATCGACAACCTTATCGCGCTCCTGTTCGGCGGGTTTATCCTGTATGCTGGCCTCCGGCTATTCCGTACGGCCGTAGCCGGAATTATGGACGAAGCCGACTACCAGCTCATCCGGCGGATCGTCCACTCCGTGCAAGAGCGACGCTCCCCCGACTGGATCGACCTGCACAATTTCCGGGTCATCAAATACGGGCCCACCTTACATATCGATTGCCACCTCACCGTTCCCTGGTATTACGACGTTCACCGGGCGCATCAATGTATTAAAGC
>CAYWHT010000083.1:2721-10783 GCA_964458135.1 uncultured Saprospiraceae bacterium
CTTCGAGGCCACGATCGACGAGCAGACGAACGCGCCGGTGGAATTGTTTATTCATACCGACCCCTGCGAACCTCCCAATGCCTGCACCATCTGCACCAAAGCAGACTGCCACGTACGGCAAGCGGCATTAAAAAAACGAGTCGACTGGACCCTGGAAAATGTCATGGAAAATGCGCAACATTACCCGGAGAAAATCTCACCCCCTTCCCATGACAAAAGTCAGTGATCCATAAAATTAAAAGCACCAAATTCGATATAAGCGGAAGCCAGTTGTAATTTAATCCATAATAACAGCCAACCAAAACGACATATCATGACCAACATCAAGCGCATATTATTTCCGACTGATTTTTCCGAAACGGCGCTGCAAGCTTTCCGCTACGCCCACGCCCTGGCTCAAAGCTTTGGGGAGGCGGAGATTAAGATCGTACACGTTTTCATGCCAGCCATCGAGTCCGAGTATCCCAATTTCGCGCCCCCCGTTGCGGAGTACATGAAGAGCCGGGAGGAAATGCTCCAGAACTTCGTAGAGGAATGCCGCCAACAGGAGGAGGGCGATATCGCGCTGCAAATCGCTTCCGAATTACTCATCGGCTTCCCCGCCGAAGAAATCGTCAAACAGGGCGAAGCATTCGATCTCATTGTGATGGGCACCACCGGGCAAACGCATCCGCTGGACCGCATCTTCGGCAGCGTTTCGAGCGCTGTGGCCCGCCGCAGCGACCGGCCGGTACTGCTGGTTCCTCATAAAGCCGCTTTCCAGCAAATGAAACACATCCTCTACGCCACCAACTACGAGTCGGCCAACGAAACCACCATCGAACAATTGATGGATTTCAACACCAATTTCAACGCCTGCATCCACTTCGTCCACGTAAGGGAAGATGGAGAAAGCAACTACAATAAGACCAAGGAAGAGGTATTTGACGAGCTCCTCGGGGAGGGCGAAATCGGGTTTTCCTTCGAGATGGCGGATATCGAAGGCGAGTCCGTAGTGGAAAGTCTCGGTAAATACGCTAAGGAACACGCCATCGATCTCGTCGTTCTGGTCAACCAGCGGCGCAACTTCTGGGAAAGCATTTTCCACAAGAGTCAAACCAAGGAAATGGCGCTGACCACCCATATTCCGATGCTTGTCTACCACGTAGATTAATCCGGGGATACCTTCAGGGGAAAAAAATCACTACTCTTGGCCGCCGGCAGCCTCCCCGTGCGAATGCCCATTCCGAAAAGGCAGGCGGGCGGAAGATCGTCGGGGACGCGCAGGCGGAAGGCATAAACATTTTCACTGGCGGGATGGATGACCGCCAAATCCCCGGTGGGCTGCAGCGGTGCGGCGTCGAGAAATTCGGCCCCGTCGTAAACCAAGCCCCAAAAGGTCAGGGGCATGTCCCCCCTTGCCGGCCGGATGGCGTGATTGTACGGGTTAGTGATAGTCACCCGCAGCTCTTGCAAGCTGCCGGCCCGCCAGCTTACCGTATTTTCCCAGCTCAGCGGTCTCAGACGCACCTTTTGGCTCACCTGTAAACTATCCACCCACTTGATGACTTTTGTCGTGCGGGGCATCTCCAGGGTTTGACAGCCTTCACAATTCCATCCCGGATGACCGGCAAATAGAATGCGCCGGTTATGCAGGCGTTTTTCCCAATCCCAAATATCGTATTGGTTAGGGCGGTACTGCCGGTCGGTAAAAGTGTAGGCCGGCTTGCCCGTCAGGAAGCGGTACTGCGAAGCCTCCCGGTAGGCATTCTGAAAAACGACGGGATAATCGCCGGCGACGCCCTCCAATTCAGGCGCCCAGGCCTGCCGGTTGAAAGCCGAACGCAATTCGATGACGGGAAGCACCAACAACAAGCGCGCCACCAACAACAGGGCCAGAGAAATGAACGACAAACGCTGCGCCCACCAGCGAAACCGGTCTTCCTTCCTCGACCGCCGGTACAACAGGATTACAAAGGCAAAGCTCAAAACCGCCGTCCAGTGCGGCTCGGCATGTCCCTTGAAGGTCATCCAAAAGAAAAAGATCCAGAAACCACCGATCAAAAAGTAGAGGGCCCGCTCCAACCGCACTTCCAAAGTATCCATTGCCGGCCAAGAGCGGAACCGTCGGGCCAGCGTGCTCAGAATAAGCGGGAATAGCAGCGGGCTGAAAACCAGCACCTGATTGACCAGGTAGGTTGCCGTATGTTTGAGTTCGTAGGGATCGTCCCGGCCCTGCAAATGGTAGCGAAAGGAAGGAAAATCGTGCAAGTACTGCCAATACAAGTGGGGAAAGAACAACAAAAAGCCGATAAAGGAGGCAACATAAAAACGGGCTCGGCGCAGCAAAGATAGATTAGAAAGCAGGATAAAAAAGATCACCAATACCCCGTGGTATTTGCTGTACAACAGGGCCGCCATACAGGCGCCGAGGGCCAGAGTGGTCGACCAATGCCGCTCTTGCAGGAAGCGCCGGTAGGTCCATAAGAAAAGTACCGTAAAGAAAAGCAAAGGGGCGTCCGGGGTGGCGACGAAGCCGTAAACCTGTAGCAGGGGCATTGCCGCCAGAAGCAACAACAGGGTGATCACCGCCCGGCCTTCGCGCGGCTTGCCCAACAACACCCACAGCATCCAGAAACTCGCCAGTTGCAGCACAATGGCCCCCAAGCGAACGCCCAACTCATTGGGAAAAAGCCCGTAGCCCAGCCAAACCAGCAAAGCCACCGCCGGCGGGTGATCAAAGTAGCCCCAGGCCAGATCCCGCGAATACATCCAATAGTAGGCCTCGTCGGGATCCAGCGTGGTCCAGTAAGCCTGCGCCAAATTAATGAGCAACCAGATCAATAACCCCAGGCGCCAGATCTGCTGCCCGTTCCACCAACTCGCGCTAGCCTTACCGCTCCATTCGAAAGGCAAACCATTGGAAGCAATACGGCCGGCAATGCGTCTTCCGGTGGCCATTAGCCAGCTCCCCCACCCCAATGTCCGGCTGTCTTTAAGCGCCTCTTGCTTCATAAGGGAAAGGCTAAATAATTTTTTCGAAATTGATGACGCCGCGTAGCTCGGCGAAAGTTATCGTAAACTCCGTGGGTCCCGCAGCGTAGGGCGCCGCCTCGTAATTATTGTAGAAAAAATAAAGCCCCTCATCCCGAACGGCAAAATAGGCGGGTAAGAAGAAGCGACCGTTCTGAAAAAAGCCTTCTTCCCGCAAATCGGCAGCTTGGTCCAGATCGTGGTATTCGCGGAATTTTTGTTTGACCAATGCCTCCAGCCGTTCCCGGTCTTTGATGAGGTCATCAATGGTCAGCATGCTGCGGTCCTCCAAATCGAAGTTGAGTAAGTAGGTAAACGTATTGGGGTGCGCGCCCCCGGTGAAAGAAAAGGTATTCAAAGATACGGAGGCCACCTTGGGGTTTTGAAAAAGCACCTGCCCCTCTATCTCTACCGACCATCCGTAGCGGTAGTCCGGACGGTCGCTGCGAAAACGCTCGTAATCCGCAATAAACCGGGCGGCCATGCTGTCGATTGGAAGATCGACCTGGGTCGAATCGACGAGCCGATTCGCCATACTGGCGCGCAGATAGTGCCGAATGGTGTCGTTGACCATGGCGACGAGCTTGCCGGGCCCTTTGACGGCTTCCGGATACCGCAATTCCACCCGCGCACAATTCGATTCTATTGCTTCTTCGCAATCGGGATGGCTCCGAACAATTTCGCGGTAGGCAAATTCTAGCGGCCCTCCCCGATTGAGCCCTTCCCGCAGCTCCCGCTCGGAAAGGGTGTCCGGGTTGCAGGCCAGCGAGATCAAAAGGCTGCAGCTCAGTACTAAATGGCTTACGAGCTTTGGTAAGGTATACATAACTTGCTTGGTTGTCATGCCGAATAATCATCATCTTTTGAGTAACTTCCCCAATTGGTCTACGCCCCTTACTTCCAGCCTCGCCAACAGTTTCAGGAAAAGCACCGCCGTGATGTAGGCGTCTCCCGCGGCCGTATGGCGATCGCTAAGCGGAATGCGGTATTCCCGGCACAGTTGGTCGAGGCTGTACTCCCCGGGCCGCGGATGGTGAAAAGGGGGACGGAGCCGACGGGCCAGCGAAATCGTATCAACGGCATAATTTTTCAGCTTGCCCCCTACCCGCGATTTTAACGCCTGATTGATCAAGGCCAGATCGAAACGGAGATTGTGCCCGACCAGTACGCTATCGCCGATGAATTCCAGAAAGGCTTCCAGCGCCTGCCCTTCTTCCAGACTATCCTCGCGCTCTACCGGCAGGATGCCGTGCACGCTTACACTGTCGGCAACGGGTTCGTAAACCTGGTGGACGTAGCACTCAAAGGCGCCGGCCGCCTCGATTTCCCAGTTATGCACCCCCACCGCACCGAAAGACAGAATCTGATCACTGCGGGTGTCCAGCCCGGTAGTTTCCGTATCCAACACCACGAAATGCACTTCCGAAACCGGCCTGTGCTTTTCGTACGAGGTCCTAAAATGCTGCAAGTAAGATTGCCAGTAGGCCGGAAGCGGGCCAGCCGGTTCTTTCTTTCCAAACCAATTCCAAAGCATACAAGTTGGGTTCATCGGATAAAAGCCGTTTGAAAACGGGTCGACAATAAGCTTTGCAATTCGCGAATCGGACGAAAGCTGTTGCGCAAATTCATCCTTTCCATTTTCGATAGCTCGGACGGCCGGAAAAATCTTCCCGAATCGCCCTGGCGAAGGCCTTGTAACGTTCGGTACCGCATCAATATTTCGTAGGCCTCGGCCGCCTGTTCGAGGAGTTCGCGGTTTTTGGGCTCCAGCTCCGCCAGCTTTTCAAAACGCCGGAAAGTATTGTTAAGGCCGCTGATGCGGGCGTGGAGGATGAGCACCCGGGCGGCGTCGGCAAGCGGCATCATGCCGCGGGCTTTGATATCAAATTCATCCTCGTGTTCGCCGCTTTTTTCCACTACGAAGTTGCGGAAGAAAGTCAAAGGGGGCGGATTCTGCAGGGCATTTTTAGCCAGAATGGACATAAAAACGCTCTGCCGGTCCAGGATGGAAAAGATGTGAGTAGTCAGCTGGCTAGCCAGCTCGGCGCGGCCGAAGATGGGGCGGAAATCGAAAAAGATGGTGGAATGCATGACCGCCTCGGGGGTCGGTTCGGTAATCCAGCGGCTGAATTGTTCTTTCCAGCGGTCCAGAGACAGGCACCACTTGGGGTTGTTTGCCATCATCTCAGCCGGACAATACTCGAAGCCGCAATCGTTGAGCAGATTCGTCACCCAGTCCGCCAGGGTGAGAAAATATTGTTGCACCTGCGCGTAATCTTCCTCCTGCACATTTTCGAACACCAGGGCGCTGTCCTGGTCGGTGCGCAACAGTTGTTCGCTGCGCCCCTCGCTACCCAGGGCGAGCCAGCAAAACCGCGCTTCCGGGCGGCGGTATCCGCGCTGTTCCATCGCCTCCAGCCCCAATTCGACAGCCCGCTGGATGAGCGCGTCGTTGATTTCGGTCATCACCGTGGAAATAAAAGCGATAGACACTTCCTGGTAGATGTATTTGCGCAGTAGCAGCTCGGCGCGTTCCCGCAAATGGCGCAGGCCGGCTGCATCCTGCTTGCGCCGCATCTCGCGGATGAGCACCGCCGGGTTGTTACCCTGCAACACCAGAATGTCGTGTTCGCTGAGAACGCCGATGACCGGGGAGTTGGGACCGCCATCCTCGGTAAGGCAAAGGTGGTGCACCCGGTGCTTGACCATCTCGATCTGTACATCGGCTACCGTTACTGAGGGCGACACGGTGATGACCGGGCTCGACATGATCGTGTCCACCGGCGCCGTCAGCGCCTGCTGCCCGGTAGCCACCTGCTTGCGCAGATCCTTATCGGTCATAATTCCCAATGGGTGATTGGCCGCGTCTACGATAATGATCGACCCCACGGAATGCCGGCTCATCTTCTTCGCAGCTTCGCGAATGGAGGCGCCGGCCGGGCAGGTTACCGGCTCTTTACTCCGTTCGGTCGATTGTATTTCGATGAGTTGGAAGTGGGCGTCGATTAAGCGTTCCCGGCTGAGAAAAAGGCGGCTGCGGTAGGTATCGCCCGCGTCTTTTTTCCCGCCGGCCGCGAACAGGCCGGCGAGGTAGAAGGCTACCTTGGGATTTTCCTGCATGATGCGCTGCAGCTCGGAAGCTTTAAGCACGTACATGAGCGACTCTTCCTTGACTTCCGCGCTCAGGGCGTAATGTTGCCCGGCCAACAAGGGGCGCAGCCCGAATAAATCCCCTTCGTCGCACTCATCCACCAACACCCGGTCGTCGGCTTGCTGCAAAAACAGCTGAACGGCTCCTTCGCGCACCACGTATACGTAAGGCTCCGGAAGATCATCCTGGCGAAACAATACCATTCCGGGTTTTCCGTACTGCACCGTAGCGCCACGGGCCAGCCTCATCAAGCCCTCCGGTTCCATCATATTGAAAGGCGGATATCCCTTGAGAAAATCGTAAATGCGCCGCGCGATGGTATTTTCCATGCTTGCCTTTTGGATATTTGTTTTTATATTTAAAGATCTTTATAAATAGATAAGAGCCGGCCCAAGCATGAAAACGCACTTCAATCCGACCTTTCTGGAAAACGCGACCGAAACGCTGCGGGCCATCGCCCACCCCATACGCATCGCTATTGTCGACCTATTGCACCGCAACGGCCAGATGACCGTGACGGATATTTACTCCAAACTGGATATCGAGCAGGCCATCGCCTCTCATCATTTGCGGATTCTCAAAGCCAAAGACGTGGTGACCGTAGAGCGAGACGGCAAAAATTCCCGCTATTCCCTCAGCCAGGAAGACTACTACGAGATCGTCGAAACTTTGACCAAGGTGTTGTAAACCCGTCTGGCGCTAAAATTACGCTAATTCTGGTTGCGAGCCAAGCCGCTAATTGCTTTCCGCCCGCCCCGCCAAGCCCGCCCTATTTGTCACCGCTCGCCTTGCCCATCGCCTGAGAATATTTTGTCGCTGCAATTTTTTTTGGAAAAAAATTTGCAAACATATAGATATATACATAAATTAGATCTAAATCACTCAATTCTTCGTACCTCATTAAAGCATCGATTATGAAAAATCATTACTTCCTCCCGCTCGGCTTGCTGTTATGCCTGTTTTGGGTTGCGGCGCCGTTAAACGCCCAGGAGAAATTGGCCGGCCAGGAAGATCACAGCTACCGCCCGCTGACGCTGAAACTCGATGAAAGTGGATCTAAATATATACGTTTCTTAATGTGGCACCAGATTTGGGCCAGCAGCACCAACTTTGCCGATGACGCCACGGATTTCGATCTAGACTTGAGCATCCGGCGCAGCCGGTTTCTGGCTTTCGCGCAGGTGTCTCCCCGGTTTTTGATCCTGACCCATTTCGGGCTCAATGGATTGAATGCCGACAACCTCACCAGCCTGGGCAACAACGGCGACAGCCCGCAACTCTTTCTGCACGGCGCCTGGGGGGAATTCAAAATACACGATTATCTCTACATGGGCGCCGGGCTCCACTACTGGAAAGGCATGAACCGCCTGGCCAACTCCAGCACGCTCAATTTCATGACACTGGACCACACCCGGCCATTCATCGGCTGGCACTCCCTGGGCTATACCGATCAATTCGCCCGCCATATCGGCATCTACGCCAAGGGGCAAATTGGAAAGTTCGACTACCGCCTGGCCGTCAACGAACCGCTGGCCAATAACCTCGAGGCCGAGAGCGAACCGCAAACCGACGCGCTCACCTACAATGCCGCCAAACTGGCCCCCGAGGAAACCGGCAAAGTACTGGAGGGGTATTTCCGGTATAATTTCTGGGATACGGAATCCACCAAGCTCCCCTACGCCGTAGGCGCTTATCTGGGCAAGAAACGGGTGCTGCAAGTCGGCGCCGGCTTCTTCCTGCATCCCGACGGCACCCTGCAACTGGACAGCGACGACACTTCCTTCGACTTGCACAACGTCACCCACTTTTCAGTCGACGCCTTTCTGGACCGCCCTATGGGCGATTCCCAGGCCATTACCGCCTCTTTCCCCTCGATGATTTTGAATGACGGCCCCGATT
>CAYWHT010000084.1:0-10771 GCA_964458135.1 uncultured Saprospiraceae bacterium
CTTCTTGTTCCGACTTGCTCAGGCTGGTCATTTCCAAGACGGCCAACAGGTTGTCTTCCACGGTGAGCTTGCGAAAAACCGAGGGCTCCTGCGGCAGGTAGCCGATGCCCTTTTTGGCGCGGCGGTACATCGGGTAGTCGGTAATATCTTCTTCATCCAGGAATACCCGCCCCTCGTTTGGCCTGATGAAGCCCACCGTCATGTAAAAGGTGGTGGTCTTGCCGGCGCCGTTAGGGCCCAACAAACCGACAATTTCCCGCTGGTGGACGTCGATGGAAACATCCTGGACGACGGCTCGCCGCCCGTAGACTTTACTCAAATTTCTACATTGCAATACCATCTTATCTTCGCTCTTCTTGCTGATGGGCCGGCCCACTAGTCTACGATAATTACTTTGCGCAGGAATCTCAATCCCAGGCTGACTTCAAAAGTAATATTACTAATCTGTCGCTCCTCAATGGTAATGAGGTTTTGACTACCAAAGGGATTGGGATTGATAACATTAGGAATCTCCGGTTGGTTGTATTGATTGGTGAAATCCGGGTTGACGGTGAATTCCAACAACACGCCAACCAATTCCGAAAGGGCGAACTGCACGCCGCCGCCGGCCGTGGCCCCGAAGGTGAAGTTATTGACAAATTGTTCAAAGGGATAAAGTATATTATAAGGGCTATCGGGATCCACGTTATCCGGACGCAAATTGGCGTTGATATTGTAATCGCCGCGGATGCCCAGGAGATAGTATAGCTTGGTGTCCGGATTACCCAGGGCGAATTTCTGTTTGCCGCCGGCCGTTAGGGAAAGGTTGTAAAACTCGAAAGGAATGGTCTGGCCGGGAATTTCTCTCACCGAACCGTCGGGAAGCTGAATGGTCGTATTGAAGGTTCGAATGGCGCTGCCCTTAACGTGAAAACCCAGCTGGCCGAAGATGGCGGCCCGGTCATCCTCGTCGTAGCTTTCCAGAAAACCGATGAAGTGGTACCGGTATAAGGGGTCGCGCTGAAAACTTTGATCCCATTCCTGCGTGCCTACCGTCAAGCCACTCTTGACTCCGAAATAATAGCTCTGGGCCTCGGCGCCGAAACCGGTAAGCACTCCCAGCAGACCAAGAAGTAGAAACCGCCTCATGGATGTATTTTTGGTGGAATGACAAAGGTCCGGTTTCTGAGGGTAATCTGCAAATGATTGCGCCCGGGAATAGCATACAACGCAATGATAGTCGGCGAGGCTTACCATTCCTACGAATCCTTCGCCCACTATCCACTTTACCCGGCCGGAGACGAGCGCCAACCGGCGTCACTGAACAGCCAGAATCTCTTGATACCGCCCCGAGTCTCGCAGCACCGTAATCGCCTGCTCGATTTCCTCATCATTGCGCAGGCCCATCCGGATGCGGCCGTCCTGGTAGTAGTAGCGGCTGACGATTTCCTTTTCCAGCTCGCTGATGATGGCTTCCCGGTATTGCTGTATGGCGTCGCGCTTTTCCGCTTTGATTGAGCTGTGAAGGGCGTCGATTTCGTCCTCCAGGGCGTATCCTTCTTTCTCGGTGGCGGTGAGCAGTTTGTTTAAGAGCTTTTCGCTCTTGGTTTCGTAGTCGAAGCCGCGCTCTTCCAGGAAACTGACGAACTGGTCAAACTGCTGAAATTCAAATTTTTCCACCGGAGGAATAGAGTCTCTTTGGAGGCAGTAATCGGTGACGTACTCGAAGATCAGGTCTTGTTCGTTGAGGGCCTTGAGCACGCCTTCGCGGGCGGGCTTTTCGATCCGGACGTCGGGGCGTACGCCACCGCCGTCGAGCACGACGCGGCCGTTATTGGTTTTGAATTTGGTGCGCTGGCTGTCGGGAATGCTGACGGGTTCGCCGTCTTCGTATTGCACATTCTGGATACAGCGCCCACTGGGGATGTAGTATTTGGCGGTAGTCAGTTTCACTTTGGCGTTGTAGCCGATATCGCGGGTGTTTTGCACGAGGCCCTTCCCGTAAGATTGCCGTCCGATCAACACGCCGCGGTCGTAGTCCTGCATGACGCCACTGACGATTTCGGAGGCGGAGGCGGAATAGTTGTTGATGACGACCGCGAGGGGAATGTCGAGATCCATCGGCTGGTTTTGGGTGCGAAAACTGCGGTCCCACTCCTTGACCTTGCCCTTGGTGGTGACGACCACTTTATCGCGGGGGATGAACAGGTTGCAGAGGTCTACCGCTTCACTCAGCAGGCCGCCGCCGTTGTTGCGCAGGTCAAGAATGATGCCCTTCAGGTTTTCGTTTTGCGATTTAAGTTCGCGAACGGCGTTGCCGACGTTGCGGGCCGCCTCCCGCGTAAAGGTAGACAAGGCCACGTAGCCGATATCTTCGGAGACCAAGCCGTAGAAGGGCACGTTGGGCACATCCACTTCATCGCGCTTCAGCGATACGTTAAAGTCATTATCTTTTCCGGGGCGGCGAATGGTGAGCTCTACTTCGGTTCCGGGAAATCCCTGAAGGATGTTGTTAACGGCTTCGGGATCCTTGATTTTTGCATCCAGGCCGTTGACCGCAATAATTTGGTCGCCGGGTTTCAGGCCGGCCCTGTCTGCGGGTTGCCCCTCGTACAATTCCGTTATGGTGACGAATTCCCCCATCTTTTTGCTGCGTGCGCCGATGCCGTTATACCGGCCTTCCGTCATGTAGCGGTAGGATTCGATATCGGATTCCGAGATGTAGTTGGTGTAGGGATCCAGCGAAGCGACCATGGCGTCGATGCCGGTGCGCATCAGTTTGCCGGGGTCCAGATCGTCAACGTAGTAGGTGTTGAGCTCTTTGTAGAGGTTGGTGAAAATTTCGATGTTCTTGGTGATTTCAAAGTATTTTCCGGTATCCCGGTTGACGGTAGTCGCCATACCCGCCAACAGGATCAGGACGATGCCGGAAATTTTGAGCGTTGACTTCATCTTTCCTTAGATTTTATTGAATTCGGTAAAAAAGTTCTGGCGCACATCTATCATAACGCTTAAATGCGGAAGATCTATCGATTCGGGGCGAAAAAATTTGCCCGGAGGGTCCCGGCGAGCGATAATCTATGGTTTCAAGAAGCGAAGCACCAATTCGAGGAGTTTGTCCGGTGCTTCGGCCTGCAACCAGTGGCCGGCTTCTTTTACGGTCTCCAGCCGGTAATTGGGGAACAGCTTTTCAATCTGTGGGCGATCTTCGTCCCGGATATAGCGGGAGCGCCCCCCGCGAACGAAGAGGGTTGGCCCCTCAAAGGGCTCGTCGCCCCGGATTTCGGCCAGGATGGAGGAGTATTCCTCGTAAAGCACCGGCAAGTTCATCTTCCAGTGATAGCCGTTTTCCCGGCTGCGGATCAGGTTTTTGAGCAAGAACTGCCGGATGGGCGCCTCCTCGATCCGCTTGGCCAGCATAGTATCGGCGTATTTGCGGTCTTCGATAGTGTCCAGCTCTAACGATAAAAGGGCCTCGAAAATTTCGAGATGCCCTCCCGAATATTCCCGGGGCGCAATATCGATGACGATGAGCTGATCCACCATGTCGGGATGATCCAGCGCCAGCTGCATGGCCGTTTTGCCGCCCATGGAGTGCCCGAGCACATGGGCTTCGTGTATCCAGTTGGCTTCCATAAACTGCCGCAGGTCTTCCGCCATGACCGGGTAATTCATCTCCGGTAGATGGGGCGAACGCCCGTGGTTGCGCTGATCGATCAGATAGACCGAAAAATGCTCCGCCAGTTTCTTCCCAAAAGTCTGCCAGTTATCGGAAGTGCCGAACAATCCGTGCAGAATGATCAAAGGCGGGCCCTGGCCGAAAGTTTTGTAGTTGAGTTCCATGTGGGGGTGAAGTTTACGCTTATTGTGCGGGGGGTGTCAAAACGACAATTGGTCTGCCGAAGGCCAATGGTGGTTTTACAGTCCGCCAGGCAAGGATTCACCAATTTGGGGTTGGCAGACTGTAAAAGTCGAGCTTCCACCGGAAGAAAACTTGATCCGCACTGTTGAATACTCCTTTTCGGAAATTTGTAGCGGTAGCGTTTGCGGAAGACCAGCTTTTGCCCCCCTTTCCACCATTCAATGCATCAAATACCTTGCCAAAGGATCCGCTCCACCCCAGGAGCCCTGGCTGTCAAAAGGATGGAAACGGGCAAAGAGCTCTTCGCTATACCAACCTAATTCCCGGGTGCGTTTGACGACTTCCCGGTGGCGCCGGCTTTGGTAGGCGTAGGCTTTCATGGCGTGGCTATCGCGCCATAAGCTAAAGGTTGCCTGCTGGATAAGGGGCAGCTCTCCGATGCCTACCGAAAACAGCATTCCCTCCCGCCCTTCGATGGAGCGGCTGACCGGCGGAACAAAGCGCCAAAAGCGCCAGAGATACCGGGTATAGATGGTTGCCCGGGTAAGTACGCCCACGACCCGGTCTTCGTGGTAGGGCTGCGTTACCCGGAAAGGCGCGGCGCCGTCCCATTCGCCATGGGCCGCCACGGGTTGCATGAAAACCGTCCACGTTTCCCGGCTGCGATCGCGAAATTCCGCCATAATGGCGTGGGTATCGATAAAGTGACGGGCCGTCGATTCGTCTTTCCAGATACAGAGCAATCCGTAAACGCTGAGATTGGGCAGGATGCTAAAACCCCGCCCGCCTCCGCTACCCAGCATTTTGGAGAATTCCAGCCCCGGGCTGCCCTCCAGGACCCGCGGCGCCAATCCCATTTGCCGGAAGGCCCACCAGCGTTGCGAAAGCCCGTCATAGCGAAAAAAGGATATGGTGACCACCTGTTGTTTTGTCATACTGCTTGTGGAACACGTTTTGCCGCCAATGGTTGGCAAGAATGCGTAAGGGGTTTACTACTTAAATTAAAAAATTGTTAATTTGTGATGTTTTCCGGTAAAGTCAGGATCAAAAAGGAAATGACCGAAATCAACAAGAATTCAAATTCCCGTAACGAAGCCAAAGTCATTTCGTATTATCTTTATAGCACCAATGCACAACAATTGAAGTTAGTCGTAATGAAATGGATAATGACGCTCCTGTTTCTATGTCTCGGATGGGTCGGGCTTCTGGGACAGGATAGCAACATCGAAGAGTTGAAAAAAAAGCTGCAGGAGGCCGACAATACCCCGACCCGGATGTCGATCAATTACGAATTGGGTAAAGCCTACTTGCGCAAGGATACGGAAGTGGCCATGGATTACGCCAAAAAGGCCTTCCAGCAGGCCACGGACGTCAATAACAGCGGAATGGCGGCCAGCGCGGCTTACCTCGTCGCTCAGGCCTACGAGCGCGAGCGGCGTGATCGCAATACCGAGGTTTGGCTGAAAAGCTGCCTGCAGTACGCCAAACAAGCTGGCGATGCCGACCTCATCATCAAGAGTGTGGACAAGCGCAGCCGCCTGGCCACCAAAGACCGCAACTACCGCCGCGCCTACGAAATCAACCGCGAAGCTTTCGATTACTTCAGCGAAAAAGGGCGCAGCATTAGTGAGCTCGAACAAAAGTACGCCCTGCAAAAGGCGGCGCTCGAAAAGGAAAAAGCTAAACTGGAAGCCGAAATCCAGCGTCTGGCGGAAGAAAAGGAAACCATCAACAGCGACAAAAACCGCCTGGAAGCGCGCCAGCAACAACTCCTGAGAGCTAAAGAGCAGGTGGAGCGCGAAATCACCGCCAAAGAAGAACGCCTGGCCACCGTAGCCGAACAAAAAGAACAGGCCGAAGAGTTGGCCAAACAGCGCGAGCAAGAATACAAACAACTCTCACGTGAAGCCCTGGAAAAAGAAGCCCAACTCGAAGCCGCCCGCGCCGATCAGGCGGAAGCGCAACTACTCGCCGAACGCAATCAGCGCAAAGCCGAACGCACCCGCAAACTCATCACCCTCATCGCCGTAATCGCCGTAGCGCTGGTCCTCCTGGCGCTATCCCTTTACAGCCGCTTTCGCGCCAGCCGTCGCGCCAAGCAGACCCTCGAAGAAAAAAACCAGGAAATACAGGCGGAACAAAAACGCTCCGACCGACTCCTGCTCAACATCCTGCCCGCGCCCATCGCCTACGAGCTCAAACACACCGGCCGGGCCAAAGCCCGCCGCTACGACGAGGCCACCGTACTCTTTATCGACTTCAAAAACTTCACTCGCATCTCCGAACAACTCGAACCCGAAGATCTGGTGGAGGAACTGCACCGCTGCTTCAAAGCTTTTGACGAAATCGTCTCCCGCTACAAGGATATCGAAAAAATCAAAACCATCGGCGATGCCTACATGTGCGCAAGCGGTCTGAACGAGCGCCGCACCCTGCCCCATAATATCGTAAAAGCCGCCTTGGAAATGCAGGAATTTCTAGAGGAAGAGCGGCACAAACGCAGCCGCGAAGGAAAGCCTTCCTTCAGCGCCCGCGTGGGCATCCATACCGGACCGGTGGTGGCCGGCGTCGTGGGAGAAAAAAAATTCGCCTACGACATCTGGGGCGATACCGTCAACATCGCCGCCCGCATGGAATCCAAAAGTGAAGAAGGGCGCGTCAATATTTCCGAAACCACCTTCCGCCTGGTCAAATACCAATTCGATTGCGAATACCGCGGTAAAGTGCAGGCCAAAAACAAGGGCGCCATCGACATGTACTTCGTCAACCGCCAGTTGGACGCCGTACCGGCCTAACCGGAAACTTAAGCGGCCCGGATGACGTTAGTAAATCACCTTATTTTTCTAACGCACCCGAAAACTCAACCTTTTATGGGGTTTGAACTGGTATCGAAATACATCCCCACGGGCGACCAGCCCCAGGCCATCAAACAATTGGTCAACGGCGTCGAAGAAGGGGATCAGGCGCAGGTGTTGCTCGGCGTTACGGGCTCGGGAAAGACGTTCACCATGGCCAACGTCCTGGCCCAACTCAACCGCCCCACTCTCGTCCTGACCCACAATAAGACTTTGACGGCCCAACTGTACGGCGAATTCCGGGAGTTCTTTCCCGACAACGCCGTGGAATACTTCGTCTCCTATTACGATTACTACCAGCCCGAAGCCTATATCACTTCTTCCGATACTTATATCGAAAAGGACCTCTCCATCAACGAAGAGGTCGACAAGCTAAGGCTGCGCGCCACTTCCTCCCTGCTTTCGGGACGCCGCGACATCATCATCGTGGCTTCGGTATCCTGTATTTACGGCATGGGCAACCCCGAGGATTACAAGTCGGGGATCATCCGCATCGAAAAGGGGCAATCCCTGTCGCGCAACTCTTTGCTATACCGCCTGGTGGATAGCCTGTACTCCCGCAGCGAAGACCTCCGGCGCGCCACCTTCCGGGTGCGCGGAGATAGCGTCGACATCAACCTGCCTTACGTGGATTATGGCTACCGCATCACCTTTTTCGGCGACGAAATCGAAGAGATCGAACAGATCGAGATCGAAAGCGGCAAGCGCATTGAACGCATGAACTACGCCGCCATCTTTCCGGCCAACCTGTACCTCGCCCCTAAAGACCGTCTCAACCAGATCATCCGCGACATCGAGGATGAACTGCACGAGCAGGAGAAGTATTTCGAAAAAGAAGGCCGCCTGCTGGAGGCTCGCCGCGTGAGAGAACGTACGACTTTCGACCTGGAGATGATCAAAGAATTGGGCTATTGCAACGGCGTGGAAAACTACTCCCGCTTTTTCGACGGCCGGCAGCCGGGCACGCGTCCCTTCTGCTTGCTCGACTATTTCCCCGATGATTATTTGATGATCATCGATGAGAGCCACGTAACCGTACCCCAAATTCGCGGGATGTACGGCGGCGACCGGGCGCGCAAGCTCAACCTGGTCAACTACGGCTTCCGCCTGCCCTCCGCCATGGATAACCGCCCCTTGGACTTTAGCGAGTTTGAAACACTCATCAATCAGGTCATCTACGTCAGCGCCACCCCGGGCGACTACGAGCTGGAGCAGACCGGTGGCCTGGTGGTCGAGCAACTCATTCGCCCCACCGGATTGCTGGACCCCCCCATCGAGGTGCGGCCCAGCCAAAACCAGATCGATGACCTGATGGAAGAGGTGCGCCAACGCATTGAACGCGAAGAACGCGTATTGGTTACCACCCTGACCAAACGCATGGCCGAAGAGCTGACCAAGTACCTGGGCGGGCTCAACATCAAAGTGCGCTACATCCACAGCGAAGTCGACACCATGGAACGGGTTGAAATTTTGCGCGACCTCCGCATCGGAGCTTTTGACGTGCTCGTCGGCGTCAACCTGTTGCGGGAGGGGCTCGACCTGCCCGAAGTTTCTCTGGTGGCCATCATCGATGCCGACAAGGAAGGATTCCTCCGCAACAATCGGTCGCTGACCCAGACCGCCGGCCGCGCCGCGCGTAACGCCAACGGACTGGTCATCTTCTACGCCGACCGGATCACCGAATCCATGCAATTCACCATCGACGAAACCAACCGGCGTCGTGAAAAACAGATCGCCTACAACGAAGAGCACGGCATCACGCCGCAGACCGTCCGGAAATCGCGCGAGGAAATCCTCAGCCAAAAATCCATCCTCGACATCCGGGGCGACCAGCAGCGCGCCTACGTAGAGCCCGAAGAGCCCAGCCTCGCCGCCGATCCCGTCCTCGAATACCTCGATCGCGATAAAATCGAGAAGATGATCGACGACACGGAACGCAAAATGAAAAAGGCGGCCAAAGAGCTGGACTTTATCTCGGCGGCGCAGTACCGGGATGAGTTGTATGCGTTGAAGAAGCAGCTTAGGGAAACGGTTGGTAGCTGACCGCCAACTACTGCCCACTAAATCACCGGCTTCGATAAGGCGTTCCGAACAACTTCCGCCAACCAAAGCGCATCAAAAACAGCAAGCCGAAGAAGATCAGCAGCACCCAGCCCACCTCCAGACGAATGAAGGCGATGAGGCGGGTGCGATCGATAATCCACATCAGCGCCAAGACGGCGGCGATAACCATAAGCAAACCGGAAAGTCGGTCAAAGCCCGGAACGTAATCCAAATCCACATTGCGGTTGATAATGACCAAGGTCAAAACCATGGAGCCCGACGGCAGGATTTGGGTAAGCAAGTCGGTTTCCAGGATGCTGTTGTTTTCAAACAGGAAAAGGTAGGCAATCAGCGTCAGCGCAAAAATGCCGGGAATGCTGACCAGGTAAATCAGGACGGCGTAGATGTAGTTCCAGGGTAGGTAGTGCCCCCGCTCCTGATCCAGCCAGCCCGCCAGCAGGGCCGCAAAGGGAATAATCGAAAAATAAAAAATCAAGGTAGTGGGATGGGCCGCGAGGTATTCGAGAAAATCCTGCAGGGTCATGGTGGTGATTTGCGTGTGCGGCAAAGATAAAAATTTAGAGCTTGTTGGGAGTTTGCTTTTGATGCCGAAAATGACCCTTTGGAGAGGAGAAGCGGCGAGTCAAAATACCCCCAACCAAAATTCCGCATCCCCCACAATTTCCATACCTTTAAAAAAAGACTTTAACCTTAACCCACATGGAACAAACGCCATCCGCCACCCGTCATCCCATCCAAACTTTCAATCCGCCGCCCCGCACCCTCATGGGCCCTGGGCCTTCAGATATGCACCCGCGCGTGTACAAAGCCCTCTCGCGTCATATCATCGGCCATCTCGATCCCGAGTTCGTGCGGATGATGGATGAGCTCAAGCAGCTCACCCAATACGCCTACCAAACCCAAAACCGGCTGACCATGGTCGTCTCCGCGCCCGGCTCCGCCGGCATGGAGACCTGCGTCGTCAACCTCGTCGAACCGGGAGATAAGGCCATCGTCTGCATCAACGGCGTCTTCGGCGGGCGCATGAAAGAAAATGTGGAGCGCTGCGGCGGCGTGCCTGTCGTCGTGGAAGACGATTGGGGCAAGCCCGTCGATCTGCAAAAAGTGGATGAAGCCCTGCGACAACACCCCGACGCCAAAGTGTTGGGTTTCGTCCATGCCGAAACCTCCACCGGCGTGCGCTCCGACGCCGAGGCCATCTGCCGCATGGCCGGCGAGTACGGTTGCCTCAGCATCGTGGACGCCGTCACCTCCCTGAGCGGCATTCCCGTACTGGTGGACGAATGGGGCGTTGACGCCATCTATTCCGGCAGCCAAAAGTGCCTGAGCTGTACGCCCGGCCTCTCGCCCGTATCCTTCAGCGAACGAGCCGTAGAGCGCGTTCAAAAGCGCAAGACGCCCGTACAGAGCTGGTTCCTCGACCTCAACCTCGTCATGCAGTACTGGGGCAACGGCGCCGCCAAACGCTCCTACCACCATACCGCACCGGTCAACGCCCTATACGCCATGCACGAAGCCTTGCTCATGCTACAGGAAGAAGGCCTGGAAGCCCGCTGGGAGCGCCATCGCGCAATCCACGAGATGCTGCGCGACGGCCTGCAGGAACTCGGCTTCCACTACCTGGTGGAAGAGAAATACCGCTTACCCCAACTCAACTCCGTATTCTTGCCGAAAGGCGTCGAAGAAGGCCCCCTGCGACAAAAGCTGCTCCACGATTACCACATCGAAGTAGGGGGCGGCCTCGGCAAATTCGCCGGCCATATCTGGCGGATCGGGCTGATGGGCGAGAGCTGTACGGAACGGCATGTGGAGCGCTTGTTGGGGGCATTGCGGAAGATTCTTTGAGATGATGTTGCTCTGTGGCGGTAGCGCTAATCCAAAATTATCCCGGATGATGCATGAGTTTTTCGTAGTCAGCGGCGCAAATGGTTGCCAGGCCTGGTCGCTCGCAGGAAGGAGCCGCGCAGGCGTATCCCTGGATACGTTGAGCAGCGCATGACGAGGACGGCCA
>CAYWHT010000085.1:0-10753 GCA_964458135.1 uncultured Saprospiraceae bacterium
AAGATAGGGTGATCGAGATAGCAGATAAGTGGATCGGTGCCGGAGCTGGAGCCGTGGAAAAAGGATTCCAGCAGGGCGAGAACTTGTTTGAGTTCCGGGAAGCGGTCTGCATTGGCGGGCGAAATTTTTTCGCGGGTGTAGCGATCGTAGAAAGCTGCACAAAGCGCTCCGGAACTGCCCAGGCCATAACCGATGGGGATATTGGAGGAGAAATACAGTCCGCGATCCAGGTCTTTTTGAAAAGCAACCAAGTCGATGGTAGCGGGTAGCTGTCCTTTTACCTGAAGATTGAAAAGATACTCCAGCCACTCCAATAATTTTTTCTGGCTACCGGTCGGTTGCTGGCGGAATTTCCATTGACCGTTAAAGGCGTAAAAGGGAACGGCCAGGGCCTGGGAGCCCTTAAGTACGGTATGTTCTCCGAAGAGCAGCAGTTTGGAGGCGTAATCTTTATTCACGGCTATTCCGATTATACATCAGATCGCTATAGGAATGCTCCACTAAATCGTGTGGACTAATGCCAAAACGTTGGAGATAGGCCTCGCACTGTTTGCGCAGATAAGTTTCTCCCAGCTTTCCCTCGCGATCGATGGCTTCAATTTCTACGAAGCTGCCCAAAGAGCGAACGGTATCGAGGTGAAATTTGACATTGTCGATGAAATAGATTTCCCTTTGTTTGTCGACGACGGCCCATACCTGCAAAGCTTGAGTGAGCACCCTTTTAAGTTCGTCCCCGGGGCGCGTCGCGTACAGGGTGACTTCCGACCGTTTTGGCCCTGCTTCATCGGGGCGCTGGTAGTGAATCAATGCATTTTCAATTTTGCCTTCCCGCAATTTTAACCGGCCCTGGTCGGCACGAAAATAGGTATCGACCTGATGGTCGGTTCCGTGAAATTCAGCGCCGGCGGTTTGCAGCTTTTCGCGAATGTGTTGGGGATACTCGCAGCGTGCTTTAATTTCTACATTGATCCAATTTCCCATGGGATCTAAAGTAGGAAATTCGGTAGATAACAAAAAATACCCCGGTGGAGGCGCCGCTCCACCGGGGTAAATTAACTCAATAGAGGAACCGGAGACCGGCTTTATTCCTCTTTTTTATCTTCGTCTTTTTCTTGTTCGTCTTTCTGATCTTTGGCTTCCGATTTTTGATCGGACTTCTTAGGCTCCGGTTTTTCTTGCGGTTGTTCTTCCGTGCCTCCTTCGAATTGCTGTTTCAATTGCGCCAGAGCATCCAGGTCGCCAAGCGTAGATTTTTCCACATTGGATTGCTGCTTTTTGACGGCCTGACGTGTTTTTTTGCGCTCTTCGGTGCGCTCTTTTTTAACCTGCTCGTCGGCCTCGCGGCGGATATCCTCGAGGTAACGCAGATGAGAAACGAGGATGCGCTTATCGTCGCGGTTAAATTCGATCACTTTAACGGTCAGCACTTCGTCGATTTCGGCGAGTTGGCCATCTTCTTTGCGCACGTGCTTGATGGGGGCGAAAGCCTCCAGGCCGTAGGGCAATTGCACTATGGCGCCCCGGTCATCGCGGCGCAGGATGGTGGCTTCGTGGTAGGAACCAACGGGGAATACCTTTTCGAACGTATCCCAGGGGTTCTCCTCGATCTGCTTGTGACCCAGCGAGAGTTTGCGGTTATCCTTGTCGATGTCGAGAATGACGACCTCGATATCGTTACCCACCTTGGTGAATTCGGAGGGGTGGCCGTAGCGCTTGGTCCAGGACAGGTCAGAGATGTGCACCATACCTCCGATGCCTTCTTCCAGCTCGACGAATACGCCGTAGGGCGTCAGGTTTTTGACCTCACCCGTATGGCGGCTGTTGAGCGGGAAGCGCTCTTCGATATCGCTCCAGGGATCTTTGGAAAGCTGCTTGATACTGAGCGACATCTTGCGGTCTTCCCGGTCGATGGTAACGACCCGCGCTTCGTATTCCTGCCCCAGCTTAAAGTATTCGCGTGCGTTGATGGGCTGGTTGCTCCAGCTCACTTCGGAGACGTGGATCAGGCCCTCGACGCCTGGCTGGATTTCGAGGAATGCGCCGTAGTCTTCGATATTGACGATCTTGCCTTTGACCACGGAGCCTTCCTGGATATTTTCGTCCAGTACTTCCCAGGGGTGCGGTTGCAGCTGCTTCAGACCCAGCGAGATGCGTTTTTTGTTTTCGTCGAAGTCGAGCACCACCACGTTGATCTTTTGGTTGAGCTCCAGCACTTCGCTCGGGTGGTTGATGCGGCCCCAGGAGATATCGGTGATGTAGAGCAGACCGTCTACGCCGCCCAGGTCGAGGAAGGCGCCAAAGTCGGTGATGTTTTTGACCAGGCCTTCGAGTACCTGACCTTTTTCGAGGCTGGCGATGATTTGTTCGCGCTGCTCGGCCAGGTCGCTTTCGATGAGGGCTTTGTGGGAGACGACGGCGTTTTTGATGGCTTCGTTGATCTTCACCACTTTGAATTCCATCGTTTTACCGACGTAAGAATCGTAATCGATGATCGGTTTGATGTCGATTTGCGATCCGGGCAGGAAGGTTTCCAGGCCGTTGCAATCCACGATCAAACCGCCTTTGGTTTTGCTGATTACGGTGCCTTTAATTACGGTGCCGTTCTCGTAGGAGTCGACGATGTTTTCCCAGGCGCGCAATAGTTTGGCTTTGCGGCGGGAGAGCACCAACTGCCCTTTGCTGTCTTCCTGTTGTTCCACGTAAACGTCGACGCTGTCGCCCACTTGCAGGTCGGGGGTATCGCGAAATTCGGAAAGCGGCACCAGGCCGTCGGATTTGAAGTTGATATCGAGCACCACATCTCCGTCACTGATGGCGGTTACTTTTCCGGCGACGATTTCGTTTTCGAGTACGGAGGTGAGCGTAGAGTCGTATTGTTCGGCCAGCTTTTTGGCTTCATCCTCGGAGTAGGTATGGCCTTGCTTGGTTGTTACCGACCAGTCGAAATCATCGTGTGCGGTTTCTCCCTGAACCGCGTCTTCGTCTTCTAATTCCAATTCGCCTTCTTCTTCCCCTTCATCACTTTCGTCCTTCGAGTCGGAGGCGTCTTGGTCACCGGAATCTTCGCCGGAGCCTTTTTCCTCACCGCCTTCTTTTTCGGATGGGTTGGCCGGCCCTTCTTCGGCTTTTTCTTTTTCCGGCTCTTCTTCCGTTTCTTCTTCTTTTTTTGCCTGGGGCGTTTCTATTTCCTCCTTTTCGGCGGGCGTTTGTTCCTGTTCCGCCTCCGGGTTTTTGCTTTCTTCGGGTTGCGGATCAACCTCGGTTTCTTTGTTTTTGTCTTCGTCAAATAGCATTGAAAGAATGCTTTTTAGTTAAATAATAAATTTTTTAGCGGGGCAAAGATAGCGGTTTTTATCTGAAATTAAAAGTTGAATCAATTAGTTCTCAGGCAATTATTCATAAATTCCAACACCCATAGCAGGAAGTAGGTTTTTGAGGCGGTGAATAGAACGAAAATTTCTAATTTTAGCCTGATTAGGGAAGAAAATTCCGTCATACCGAAGCCTTTCGGTTCGGACTGGAAAATTCCGGCTACCGGCCCGTAGAGCTTGCAGGTTCTATTGAAAATTTCAACAAAAATATGAGTGAAGAGCGCCCCTGGCTGAAGTACTATCCACAAGGAATTCCGGCCAATATCGATCCCGATGCATATCCCTCCTTGGTGGCGATGTTGGAAGACACTTTTAAACGCTATCGCCGCAAGCCGGCTTTTTCCTGTATGGGTAAGGAGCTTACTTTCGAACAGATCGATAAGTATTCCTCCCAATTTGGCGCCTATCTCCAGTCCCGCGGATTGGAGCCCGGTGATCGTATTGCCATCATGATGCCCAACTTGTTGCAATACCCCATTGCCTTGTTTGGCGCCCTGCGGGCTGGCCTGGTTGTCGTCAATACCAATCCGTTGTACACGCCCCGGGAGATGTTGCATCAGTTTACCGATTCGGGCGCCAAAGCAATCGTAGTGGCCGAGAATTTCGGCGCCAACCTGCAGCAAATCCTACACGACACTTCTATCAAGACGGTCGTATTGACTAGCGTGGGCGAAATGCTGGGCTTCCCGAAGAAGCAGGTCGTCAATTTTGTAGTACGCCGACTTCGGCGCATGGTTCCTAAATTCGATATCCCGAATGCCGTTTCCTTTAACGAAGCCTTGCGCTACGGCCGCCGTTTCAAGCTGACGCCCCACCGCGGAGAGCCCAACGAAGTCATCCTGCTCCAATATACCGGCGGCACGACCGGCCGGGCCAAGGGGGCGATGCTGACCAATCGCAATCTCGTTTCCAACATGCAGCAAATACGGGCCTGGATGCGCCCTTTTTTAAAGGAAGCCGAGGAAGTGGCCCTCTGTCCGCTGCCGCTGTACCATATTTTTGCCTTTACGGTTAATTGCCTGGCGCTGTTGAGTATCGGCTCCCTGGCGGTCTTGGTGACCAACGCACGTGATTTGGGCTCGGTAGTCAAAGCCATGAAGTCTTACAAGGTATCCCTGATTACCGGAGTAAACACCCTGTTTAATGCCCTGGTCAATCGCAAAGACTTCGAAGCGCTCGACTTCAGCCCGCTCAAGATTACCGTAGGTGGGGGTATGGCCGTACAGCGTTCCGTGGCCGAACAGTGGCAACGCATAACGGGCTGTTTCCTCTCGGAAGGCTACGGCCTGACCGAAACCTCCCCGGTGGTTACCGTCAATCCCCTGGATGGTTCCGGTAAGTTGGGTACTATCGGACTACCGGTCCCCTCCACCGACATCCGGGTGGTCGACTCCCAGGGCAACGTGATGAACGCCGGCGGCGTGGGTGAAATACAAGTCAAAGGCCCGCAAGTGATGAAAGGGTATTATAATCAACCCGAAGAAACAGGTAAGGTGCTCGATGACGGGTGGCTCCGCACCGGCGACATCGGAACCATGACCGAAGAGGGCTTCTTCCAAATCGTGGATCGCCAAAAAGACATGATCAACGTATCCGGATTCAACGTGTATCCCAACGAAGTGGAAGAAGTAGTGACCGGGCACCCCAAAGTGCTGGAAGCCGCCGCCATCGGCATCCCCGATTCCAAATCCGGGGAGGTGGTCAAACTCTTCATCGTCAAAAAAGACAACTCGCTCACCAAAAATGAAATACTCGCCTATTGCCGCGACAATATGACGGCCTACAAAATACCCAAACAGATCGAATTCCGCTCGGAATTGCCCAAGACCAATGTGGGAAAGATTCTGCGGCGATCGTTGAGGGAAGAAAAACAATAAGGGAAGTGGTCAAGGGGGAATGTTGCATACACGGCTTACTCTACACTAAGTCAGACCGTCCAAAACCGTTTTCAGTGAGACAAACATAGCCTCCCGGCCCTCGGGGGTGACGAGTTCCGCTTCTTCGTCGGGCGCGAGGGCGTCTTCAATAAAGGCCAATAGATCTTCCTGTTCGGTTTGCTCAAAGAAAGGGTCGATCCGTTCCTGAAACTTTTTGGATTTGACTTCCCCGATTACGGCCCAATTGGCCTCTTCGAGTTTTCCGATTTGGTCTGCCTCAATCACCGGCGCAGAATCTTCCCGCACCGCCATGACGGCCTCCCAGATCACTTGCGCCAGGTACAGGAAATATTGCTGCTCCGCTTCGGTAAAAGCCTCGAAGCTGTCGGAAAACAGGTAGGCGAGGAGGTCGGGCTGTACTTCCTTCAATTGCTCGACAAACCCCAGGTGAGCATCTTCTTCGGCGGCCACTCGTTCTGCCTCCCTATCAATAATTGCTTCGGAAACGGTTTGCATAAGAGCATCTTTTCGTTTGGATTGCAAGCTCTAAAGAATCTCAACGGCCCGGCACCCGGATTTTGACTTCCGCCATTTGGGTAGTACTCGATTGATCTTTGCTCCCCAACCCCATGCCGCGGTGAAGGATTCGGGATTTTTCCACACCACCTTCTTCGAGATATTGAACGATCGCATTGGCGCGCCGGGTGGTGATTTCCAGGGCGTAGGAATGGGCGAGCGCTCCGCTGACGCGCGTTCGTATTTCGATTTTCTTATCCGGATGCTTCCGCAAAAATTCAGTCAAACGCTCGAGTTCGGAATAGGATGCGCGCAGCAGCACATCGGTGCCGGCTTGGAAAAATATGCTGTTGAGCGGAATGATTGTTCCGGGTCGGCCCATCGTGATAGCCGGCTTTATCTCGATCTCCCGAAAAGAAGCATCGGATGCTGGTTCCGCCTTTGCTACGGAACGCGGCGTTTCCTTTTGCCTGGGGGAAGCAGCATCGGCTTCTTCCGACCATTGCTTCTGGAGCAGTTTGGAGACCTGGCCCTCCAGCTCATCCAGTCGATCTTCTTCACGCAGATAGGCAATTTCGATCTCCAGCAGTTGGTAAATAAGGGGGGATAGGGCTTGCTCCAGGGTCATTTGCATTTCCGGGCGGAAGATATCTTGGAGCGCGGCTTTCATCTCTTCCAGCCAGGGTTCCGCCCCGGGTAAAGGGGGCAGCGTATCCATGAGCTGGGCAGACCGGTCGGTGATCCGCCGGCGTCCGCGGAGTTCCGGAGGAACGGCGTCTTTTCGCCCCGCCCGCCTGATGTATTCGCGAAGTATTTTTTCCTCCATTTCGGGACGAAGGCGCGCCGCTTCTTCTGCGGCCAGGCGATCCCAAATGCGTTGGGCGAAGGTTTCAAAAGCGATGGGTCGGCCGGCCTTATCTGTTGCTGCCCGCTCTGGTGTTGTTCCCGTCTTTCGGTCACGGCTGCGGTGAAATTGGCGGCGCAGCCTTGCCATTCGGTCCTTGGGGCTCGCCGGTTGCGCATCCTCTCCTCCTTTGACCAGCAATTCTTGGGTGCGAAATATTTGGCGATTGTAGGCTTTTTTCAGGGCCTGAATCGTATCCCGATCAAATAGTTGTTGGGGCAGCGCCCCCACTCGCTGAGCCGGATCCTGGCGGTACGATTGGTTTTTTCGCCACTGCAGGGAGTCGAGGCGGTTTTCGGTGCGGTACATTTTCCGGCGAATTTCCAGAATCGACTGGCGCCTTTTCTGGTATCCCAGGTTACCGGATAATTCCGGCGAAAGGGACCGGCCGGCCGTTTCGGGGGCTACGATTGGTTGTCCATCCAGGGGGAGCACCTGGCTGATCGCCATGGCGGAATCGGTGCGGGCGTATACGGTCAAATTTTGGGATAAGGGAGCGATAAATTGAAAATTTCCGGCGGCTGTGGTG
Organism: uncultured Saprospiraceae bacterium; assembly: GCA_964458135.1. GTDB lineage: Bacteria > Bacteroidota > Bacteroidia > Chitinophagales > Saprospiraceae > CAYWHT01. Next base: position 7,198 of record CAYWHT010000085.1, read on the forward strand.
CTAACGACCTTTTGTACTGCGGCCCGGGGTTTCAGGGGCTGACAGACCAGGCGATCGTCTCCTTTGCTCCCCCCCAGGCGCCCGCGTACGAGCACGACGGGCTCGGGCCGTGCGGACGGCGGCAATTCGACCCGGTAAAGCAGATCATTTTGCGGTCCTTTTTCGGTGGCCAGATAGAGGAAAGCCCCCGAGGCCGGCAGCGTAAAATGGCGGTCATTAGCCGCAGAATTGACCCTCGGGCCCAGATTCACCGGTCTTGACCAATGGCGCCAGGAATCGTCCTGGCGGGTGGTTGCCCAGATGTCCATTCCACCCTCCCCGCCGTGGCCATCGCTGGCGAAGTAAAGGGTTTTTCCATCGGCGGCCAGGTAAGGTCCGGTTTCGTTAGCGAGGCTGTTAAGGGTAGGTCCCAGGTTGATGGGCCTTTCCCATCGGTAGGGCCCTTTCCGGAAGGCCACGAACAGATTGCTGTCGGTGGGGCGTTCGGGGCGATGGGCGACGATTAGCAAGAAGCGTTCGTCGATGCTCAGACAAAAGTCGGTGGGGATGGCCCCACCGGGCAATTCCGGCAGGCCGACCGGTCGCGGGGCGGCCCAGCTGCGCCCGTGGCGCTCGGCCCGGTACAGGCGGGCCGCCGCCCGGCGATCGCCATCCGGCAGGCTCATAAAATAGAGTACATTGCCCTTCGGATTGAGGAAAACCGGCAGGTTGGATTGCTCGTCATTGAGGGGCGCTCCCAGGTTGACGGGGCGGCTCCAGCTATGATCCGTCTCGCGGTAGGAGATCCAGATATCTTCCCGGTTGTCGCCACCCAAATTTTGGGGATGTCCGGGGCGGGCAAAGAGCAGCGTTCGCCCGTCGGGAGATAATACCGGCCGGTTGAGGGACAGTTCCCGTTCCCCCGCGATGCGCAGGATTTGGCGCACCGGATCGCCCCCGCCTTCGATTTTGCTCTGGCCGAAGTTGAGCGGGAGATAAGCGAGAAAGGGGAGCAGCAGCAGCATGAATCTTACCGGATAACCCATGTGGCTTATATGTCGTCGTAGGTAATTTCGACCTCTTGCGTCGTCGGGTGCGCCTGGCAGGTTAGAATATAGCCTTCTTCAATTTCTTCATCATCGAGGGCGAAGCAGGCGTCCATGGTTACGCTTCCCTTGACGACTTTGGCCATGCAAGTGGAGCAGGCGCCCGAGGTGCAGGAGTGGGGCGGATCGTAGCCTTCGTCGATAAGCACGTCGAGGATGCGCTGGTCGGATTCCATGTTCACTTCCACCGCCTCTCCGTCGAGGTGGGCGATCAGTTTGGCGCTTTGGCCGTTGCTCGCGGCCGCGGGTTGGGCGGATACCTCGCTGTCATTGACGAAGCGCTCTTCGTGGATGGACTTCTTGTCGACGCCAAGGTTTTGCAAGCTCGCCTTAACGGTGTCGATCATGGAGCCGGGGCCACAGATGAAGTACTCTGCTTGCTGGCTGCGGGGTGAATTTTCGTCTAGAAAACGCTTGACTTCCGCCTTGTCAATTCTGCCGGTACGGCCGGCCCAGCTGGTTTTTCCTTTTTTTAACCAGCCCGAGAGGCCTTTCTCTTTTTCCTTCTTTGGGCGGCTGAGGATGTGTTCTACCTTGAATTGATCGGCATAGCGTTGTTGTAGAGCTTCCAACTGCTTGCGGAAGATAATGCTTTCTTCGGTGCGGTTGCCGTACAATAGAAAAACCGTGCTTTGGGGCTCTTCTTCCAGGACGGTGCGCAAGATAGACATGAGCGGCGTGATGCCACTGCCCGCGCCGAAGAGGTAGTAGGTTTTCCGGCTGTCGGCATCCAATTCCGTATAGAAGCGCCCCTCGGGAGGCATCACTTCGATGGATTGCCCCGCTTCCGCCTGGCGGTTAAGATAGGTGGAAGCCTTACCCCCTTCTACTTCTTTGACCGTTACGGCGAGGTGATCGTCCAGGGGGCTGCTGCTCATGGAGTAGGCCCGGCGCACCTCTTCCCCGTTGACTTGTAGTTTGAGGGTAAGATACTGGCCTTGCTTATATTGAAAGGTTTCTTTAAGTGATTCGGGTAGCTCGAAAGCCACCGTAACGGCCTGAGGGGTTTCCCTTTTGACTTCGCGAACCGTTAATGTGTGAAAATGCTTGCTCATATTGGCAATTGTATTTATTATCTTAGATCAAAAATGTGAACAGTTATAAGGCGGTACGGTTTAGCGCGACGCCCAATCTGCCTTTACCAAAACTAAGTCGAGTCATGTGGAAAGACGCCAAATACCTGATTGCCTACTTAGCCCCGCTGGCCGCCTTGTTCGGCATTTATACCGCTGGGCACTGGTCTTTTGCCGGTATTTACGTAGGCTTTGTACTGATCCCGCTTTTGGAGCTCATCACCCCCGCAGCTCGTACGAATCCCGAGCCCAGTATGGAGCGGGAAAGGTCCAACCGGAAATTTTTTGACTGGCTGCTCTATCTCAATCTGCCGCTGTTGTATATTCTGATTGCCTATTATTTCCACACGCTGCAGACCAAGGCGCTGCAAACCTACGAAATTGTGGGCATGACCTGTAGCGTTGGGTTGATTGTGGGCACCATCGGCATCAATGTGGCCCACGAGCTGGGGCATCGCGCCAAGCGCAGCGAGCAGTTGATGGCCAAGGCCCTACTGCTTACCGCCTTGTACACTCACTTCTTCATCGAGCACAACCGCGGCCACCACAAGCACGTCGCTACCGACAAGGATCCGGCTTCCGCCCGTTTCGGGGAGTCGATCTATGCTTTTTGGCTGCGTTCGGTGACGGGTGGCTACCGCAATGCCTGGCAACTGGAAAGCAAGCGCCTGCAACGGCAGGGCCTGCCCTTTTGGAGCTGGCGTAATGAAATGATCCGCTTTCAGGTTTATCAGGTGCTTTACCTCGCCCTGGTCGGTTTAATTTTCGGTTGGCAGATGATCGGCTACGCTCTGGCCATTGCGGTGTTCGGCTTTTTGCTTTTGGAAAGCGTCAACTACATCGAGCACTACGGCCTGCGCCGAAAGGAGATCGCTCCGGGGCGCTACGAAAAGGTGCAGCCATGGCATTCCTGGAATTCCAACCACGAAATGGGCCGCATCTTTTTGTACGAGCTCACCCGCCATTCGGATCACCACTACAAGGCTTCCCGGAAGTACCAAATATTACGTCATTTTGACGAAAGCCCGCAATTGCCATTCGGCTACCCGACGTCGATTGTCATTTCGCTTTTTCCGCCGCTTTGGTTTGCGTTGATGAATGAGCGGGTTAAACGGATGGCTTATGCCTGAGGTCGCACTAGCGCTAAAACTGCGTCATCCAAATCACCCGGCCCAAGAGTACCAGCCCAAAGAGGATTAGGGCCGCTCCCGAGATGCGTCGGAACCACAGCAGGTGAATGGGACGCAGGGCCTGGCGAATACGCTTGGCGAGCAACACTTTAGTCGTGTCGGTAATGATAATGGTGCCGAGGATGCCTCCGAAGAAGTAGGCAGCGTCGGCGGCGGTCAGCCGGTCTTCGAGCGCGATAGTGCTCATCAAGCCCATCCAGAAGAAGAC
>CAYWHT010000086.1:0-3594 GCA_964458135.1 uncultured Saprospiraceae bacterium
GCCCGATATCTACTTTTTCGGCTTCGACCTGACCGCCGAACAGGCCCGGGGCGGCACCGGCGCCGAGCCCGGTGATGATCCCGGCTGGTTCTTCGTCATCAAAGAGCGTCCGGGCGAGCCCCGCTTCGGCCTCGACCTCAATACCGAACCCGATATCGATGTGTGGAATGACCTGTCGTGGGAGAACGTACTTCCCGGCGCGCCCCCCGGCGCCTTCCTCACCATCGATAACGAAACCCCAACCATCAACGTCACCGAACCCGAAGGCGACGAGGACGAAAAACAGGAACAGCACGACGATGACGTCCATATCACCTGGAGCAAGGATATGAATGCGGCCGAACTGGCGTATGTGCTTTACCAGGTACCGGTGCTGGTAGGGATACACGCGGCGGAAATGCTGCCGCGAGAATGAGGTTTAGGGTTGAATGAAGGGACCGTTTCGGAGATAGGCCGACGCAAGTCAAGTACCGAATATTCAAAGCAGCAGCTGTAACAAAACGGCTTAATGGCTCAAATTTCAGGGCAAAAGCAAGATCATCCATGCCAAACTTTAACCAAACCAGGCAAGCACTCCAACAAGCACGCAATCGTCGGGCCCAGACCGATGAAGCCTTGTTTCGCGTCAAAGAACGCGTCAAGCAGACCGAAGAAGCCCAGCGCCAACTCCGGCGCGTCTTCCGGGAAGGATCGGAGCCCTACGAGGCGCGTTTGCGGGAACTACAACGACGGGAAGAAAGCGCGCGCGCCGAGATGGAGAAATTGCAATCCACCCTGCGGCAGGAGGAGGAGCGATACTGGGAGGTGTTCGGGCAGTTTGCTCCCTTCACCGATCCCAGGGAATTTGTCGGGCAGATGGACGATCGCTACCCCTTCCTGTTGTTTCCATTAAGGATCGAGACGCGCTTCAAGGAGGTGCAGATCGACAACGAAAATTTCCGGCAGTTATGGGTGCGGATTTTCCCCGACGAAGGCATGGTGGATACCTTTGAGGAGGTGCTTGCGGAATCGGAGGTGGAAAATGCCCGGCGCTACTGGGTCAACCACTGGAAAGCGGGCGGCTTCGAGGAGCAGGAGCGCGGCGCCTGGCGCGGGCTGGTGAGCAGCCACGGCTCCGGGCGGAGCGCTTATATCCGGGAGCAATACGCCCCCCTCCATCCGGAGCAGCAGCCGACCAAGGAAAATGCTGCCGATATTATTTTGGTTATTGCTTCGCAGCAACCTTTGCCGGAAGGTGAACGCGAGGCGGTTGCCAATTTCTGGATAGCGGTTTGGCGAGCCGGTACCGATCAAAGCGCGATTCAAAATGCACGCAATGATCTGGTTGCTAAATTGGGCGAAAACCGGGCCGCAGCGATCGAATCCGATTACGTACCCGACAATATGGGGGAAGAACCCGCAGAGTCGTTGACCCGCGAAGAAGTAGGGCTGCAGCTCGTATTCCTCGATTTACCGAATGATGAGGCGATGGATACTAAGCAACAGAGCTGGTCGCGCGCGCCCCGCGTAAACCTCATGCCCGACCGCTTCGTGCTGATGGGTTGGCGGGGCAACGAAAAGGAATTGGAAATCGTCGGCAACCCCGTGCCGTCGCCTCTTTACGTCGGCCCCGATCCGACGGCTGAGGAGGACAATCAGATTAAGCTGGAAGACGGCAACCTGGAAGTCAACCCGGAAATCAGGTGGCTGGTCGATTTTGATACAGCCGTAGAGATCGGGATGGGCTTCCGGATCAACCTCAACCCGGAGCAAGCGCGTCGAGGCTTCGATAAACTGATCGTACTCGGCCTGCGATTGAGTTCCGATCAGATGGAGGGCAAGGGAATGCTGGAAGAACTCTTCCGCCACCATCAATTTGGGGCGGCCGGATTGGAATTGCTTCCGCAGGGCCGTCCGACTAATAATACCGAAAAGGGCGGCTCCGGTTTTAGTGCTTCCGAAGATGCCGATGACAGTTTTAATACTTACGTGAAAGCGGAAAACCTCCTGGAACCGACCAATGACTGGTTGTTGAAAAAAGACGGGCAGATACTGGCCGAAGCTTTGGGGCTCGACCTGGAGACCTTTCGCAAGACGCCCAACGCAACGGGCGCCGACCAATGCGAAGCCAAAGCCATGAATATTGCCTTATGGCCCTCCACTATGGGTTACTTCATGGAAAGTATGATGCAGCCCGTTTTCCCGGAAACGACCATCGGGCAGACCCGGAATTTTTTCAACCGCCACATCCGCGGTCGCGGTGCGATTCCCGCCCTGCGTATTGGAGAACAGCCCTACGGTATTCTACTTACCGCTGCTTACTCGCGGCTTCGCTGGTTCCGGCGGGATACCAGTGCGGAGGGCGGAGGTATTCCGCCCTGGTTGGGCAAGCAAGGGTCGTTTATCAATGGGCTTTACGGACTGCTGCAGACGGTCCAGAACGATTGGAATGCTTTTCTCGAAAACGTCGCCTACGTAGGCAAGCCCGGTGGTGATGCGCACCAGATTTTGCTCGATGCGGTGGGCCTGCACGCCACTACCGTCGAGTTTTACCAGCGCTACGCCGAGAGCTTTGAGATGCTGTTTAATAAGCTCAATTTGGGCGGATTGGGGGGTAAATTCATTGCCGTGTTGATTGCGGGTGGCTACGTACAATCCGGTAAAGAATTGTTAAGTCGGCTGGGCGCCGAGTTGGGAGAGGATGAAGTACCCGAGATCCTGTCCAAGCTCTTCCTTTCCAAACCCAACCTTCTGAAGGGACCCCTGATTGATGACCAGCCGTTTTCGGAAAAAGACCCTATCCGGGCCTGGACGGAAGATGACCGCAACTATATTCAATGGCTGATGGATGCGGCCAATACTTCTCACGACGCCTTGCGTAAACAGGAAGGGTTCATCGACGATCAGCCCCCCAACGCCTTGCTCTATCTCATGTTACACCACGCGCTGGATCTGGCCTACGTCGATGCGGGTCTGCAGCTGCACGTATTTTCCGAAGTACTCGGTCGGCAGGAAGCCTTTGTCGCCCGCCAGGAGCCGGCTTTTATCCACGTACAAGACCGGCCCGAACAGGTTTCGGAAAGCAAGTGGAACTACCTCTATAAAGCGGATAATCGTATTACCGACAACGATGACCTGTTGATTGCCGACTATATTCCGCAAGTGCTCGATACCCGCCTGGTCAACGCTCAACTCAACCAGCAACTGCGGGCGCTCGGCCATTTGAAAAATGTACCCACCGCCCGGTTGGAACGGGTCTTTACCGAACACATCGACACCTGTAGTTACCGCCTGGATGCCTGGAAACAGGGTATCCTGAATTTTCAGTTGGAAGGCGTCCGTTCCGGTGAAGTGGTGGGTGGGGAGGAAACCTCCGGTGAAGGCCTCTATCTCGGCGCCTTCGGATGGCTGGAAGAGGTACGGCCGGAGAATAAGCAACTCACCCCGGTTGAATTACCTGAGGAATTGGAGGAGATCTTCAAGCGGGAAGGTGATTCGCCCTTGATGCGCGATAGCGCCAACGCGGGTTACATTCACGCTCCCTCGCTCAACCACGCGGTGACGGCCGCCGTCCTACGCAACGGCTATCTATCCAACGCCACGCGCGATAACCCG
>CAYWHT010000086.1:3604-10717 GCA_964458135.1 uncultured Saprospiraceae bacterium
ATAACCCGCAGACGCTTTCGGTCAACCTCTCCTCCGAGCGGGTGCGTCAGGCAATGGGCATTATCGAGGGTATCCGCAACGGGCAGAGCCTGGCCGCTCTGCTGGGCTACCAGTTGGAGCGCGGGCTGCACGACCGCCACGATGTAGAGGTGGATTTTTACATCTTCCAATTGCGGAAAATTTTTCCGCTCGTCAGCGACCAGTTGCAGCGCACCAAAACCGAGCCGGATGTGCCCATCGAAGCGATCGAGGCGCGTAACGTCGTGCACGGGCTAAACCTGATCAATCATATCCAGGAAACGGGAAATGCGGCCTATCCGTTCGGTAAGGAACTGCCGGACGCCACCCCGGCTCAGGCGGGTGCGATCAACGTGGAAGTCGACCGCATTCTCAACCTCCACGACGCTGTAGCCGACTTGGGCATTGCCGAGGGGGTTCATCAGGTAGTGCAGGGCAATTACGGGCGGGCGGCCGCCGCGCTCGACGCCTACAGCAAGGGCAGTTTTCCGCCCATTCCCGACCTGGTGCAAACGCCGCGCAGTGGGTTTAGCCTGACCCACCGCATGGCATTGCAACTGGAGGCCGAGCTGGGGCACAACGAACCGCCCGACGCCACCCCACGCTCCTTGGGTGAACCGGCGGTCAACCGATGGCTAAGCCAGGTTTTACCTGTGCCGGAAAATATAGCTTGTACGGTTATTTTCTTCGATCCGGTTGGCGAGAGCGATGTAGAGCAAGAGATCACCCAGGCCGATCTACAACTCCAGCCCATCGATCTCCTATACATGATGAATACCGAGTCGGACCAGGCGATGACTGCTCTCGATGACCGGGTGCTGTACCATATCCGGCAAACGCTCAACCCCCGGCCGGATGCGGAGATCACTATTCGGTATACCCAGCCCATCACGGATAAGGTCACTTTCTTTGAACTCATGCCCCTGATCCGCAGCCTGCGGGCGCTGTTGTTGCGCTCGCGCCCGCTCAAAGCCACCGATATCCGGATGCCGGAAGAAGCCAAAAGTTCCGAAGAGCAGGAGGTCTTCGTTGAAGCCCAACGCATCCTGGCGGTCAAAACCCGGCTGCTGGATCAACGCAATAATTTGCAAACCCAGGTGCTCGATCAGATCGAACCCCTGGTGGACGTGGAAGATATCGAGACCAACCGGGAGGCGATCATCGCAGCACTGGATCAATGGATTGATGATTTCCTGGCCGTCTTGCAAGCCATCGGCCGTTTTGGCTTTCTGCAACCGAGCACCGGAAATATGCTCGACCGTAAGCGGGCCATCTACCGGCAAATGCTGGATCAGGTGCGGGAGGTGGTTAGCCGGTGGGAAGATCTGCTGTCCGAATTCGATAACAAGATGGCCGATTACGATGCGCTTCCTCCCGCCACGGCGGATGAAGACCGACTGGAGATGTTGCGATTAGCCGAACGGCTCATTTCTACGGCCGTTTTCGAAACCGGGGTTCCGGCCGATTTGCGCAACCAACTCAACACCTTGCGGCAGAACTTTAGCGATAAACTGGATGCGCTCCGGAACATCCTGACGACCAATACGGCTTCCCTTGCCCAGCTTCGCACCCTTATAAACGATGAATGGCCTTTAACCGATTTCGATCCAACCCCATTCGAATTGACGGATGCCGAAAAGCAAATGCAGATTCTGGCCGAAGATTTGTTGCGGCTCGCCACCAGCCTGGCGGCCGATTTGGACCGCCGCGACGCTGCCGCCCAGGAACAAATCGACCGGCACGATGCGACGGCTTCCGGCCCCGAAAAGGCCGAGGCAATGGGGGAAGCGGCTAAGGTTTTGCTCGGGGAAGATTTTAAGATCGTTCCCGAGTTCCGGCCCGTCATGGTACAAGCCGACGAATGGGAAAAAACCTGGAACGCTCGTTCGGATCTGCTCAACTTTCAACAATCCGAAATGGACAACCCCTTCCCGGTGGAAGACTGGTTGCACGGCCTGGCAAGGGTGCGCGAAAAAGTGCAGCACTGGGAGAACGTGACCTTTCTGGCCGATGCATTGCGGCAGCGGGAGCTGGCAATCGAACCCTTACAATTTCCCTTCCGGGAGAACGACCGTTGGCTGGGCATGACCTTCCGCAGTAAGGACGAAGACCCTGCCGCCTTTACCATCGATACCGATAAGCTGCTCTATACCGCCTACTACGCCGAGCCTTTCGACCGCAACAAACGGCAGTGCGGCTTGCTGCTGGATGAATGGACCGAAGTCATTCCCACCAAGGAAGAATCAACGGGATTGACCTTTCAATACGACCGGCCCAATTCCGAGCCGCCGCAGACGATGTTACTCACGCTGCCCACCCATTACAAAGGCAGTTGGGACTGGCCCGACCTCGTCGACGCGCTGCTCGAAACCCTCGAGATGGCCAAGCAACGCGCCATCGAGCCCGATCAGATCGACAATACCGCCTACGCCCGCTTTTTGCCGGCCACGGTATCTTCGACTACGGTTTTTCCGATTACCGCCATGCTCAATTACTCGCTCAACAACCAATTTTACACCGTCTTAACCACCGAATCCGATGAGTAATCCATACCAGGTCATTGAGGATATTCAGCCTGTACTGGCAAAGAAAACCATACCTTCCATTACCCTGTGGAATCGTTTGGAGGGGCGACCGCGCGCCAAAAATTTTGACCGCGCCCTGAAAGCCGAAGTGCGGGATGCGCTCTGGATGCTTACCAAACAGTGGCAGCTGGGGGAATTCCGTGGCGATGACGCCGGCTCACCGGTAGCGGCCAAACTGCACATGGCCACCACGCGTTTGTTCAAATACCGGGCAGACCAAAAAGCCGCCCAGGCCTTTGAAACCGATGTGCCGCTGGAAGCTAAAGTCGAACAGCGGCCCGTACCGCTGGAGCAGGGCGGCCGGAAGATGGCGCTCGACCTGCGGTTGATGATGGGGCGGCGTTGGCTCAAACTCATCGCCGGTTTGCCGGAGCCGGTCAAACAGCAGTACCGGGACAACTATCCGGTGGAGCGGCCCGATCCATCCAGTAAGGACGACGCCCAGACCGCCGCCCACGTGGAAGAATGGCAGCGGTTTTCGGCTTTCGCCGGAAGGTCGATGGATGGAGGCGAATTGTACCTTTACCTGAAAGCAGATGAGACGAATCAGGCTCATGATGGTATCACCGGCGTCGACGCGGCCCAGCAAACCGACATTGAAAATCAGGCCGCACGCTTCCTCGAATGGTTCGACCGTTTCTTCTACCAGCCCACCGATCCCGAAAACAATGCCTGGATGCCTTCCTACCTCGAATACCAATTCAGCTGTTCGGCGCCGAAAGAAGGCAGCGAAAAGGTCATGACCGCCGAAGAGTACTACCACGGCCGCCTCGACTGGTATAACCTCGACATCGATCCGCAGCAGGAACGATTGGAGGAGGTGGAAGGCGTCACCGATGAAGGCAAAGAAGATAGCATTACCCTTTCCTTTATGCCGACCCAACTACAGTTTGAAGGCATGCCCAATACCCGCTGGTGGGAATTCGAAGACCGCCGCACCAACTTCGGCGACATCAATCCCGACACCACCGATTTGAATAAGCTGCTGCTCATCGAATTCGGGCTGATTTACGCCAATGACTGGTTTCTTCTGCCGGTGGACCTGCCCGTGGGCAGCATCGCCGACCTGAAGGGCCTCTCCGTCACCAACGTCTTCGGTGAGCGCACCTGGATCGAAGCTTCCGGTCGCGGTTCCGACGAAGCCTGGCAGCGCTGGAACATGTATAACCTCAGTATCAAAGGCCAGGACGAGACCGCCGCCGATACCAGTCTTTTATTACTACCTACGGCACCCAAAATTCAGGAAAGCAAGCCGTTGGAGGAAGTCCTTTTCATTCGGGATGAGATGGCGAATATGGTGTGGGGCATCGAAGTAAAAATTCCTACGTCCAGCGGCCGGAGCAAGCGTGGCGGCGAGGCCGCTAAAGAACTCCTTAACTACTATAAGCGCCTGTTGGCCGAAGCCATTGGCGAGGGCGCCGTCACGCCACCCGATATCGAGTATCAAGCCAACATCCGTTACCAGCTGATGACTTCGGTACCCGAGCACTGGATCCCCTTTATCCCCGTACACATGGATGACAGCAATCGGGAAATTCAGCTGCAGCGAGCCGCCATGCCACGTATCCTAGAGGGCAATCCCGATCCGCCGGAGAAGATCCGGCCGCGGACGATTCTCCTGCGGGAGGGCCTGAATCGGGAGCCGAAGGCGCCCTATTTTATCCACGAAGAGGAGATTTCGCGGGCGGGCACGCGCGTGATGCAGTCTTTCCAGCGTACGCGCTGGCACGATGGGAAAGTGTTTAATTGGTTGGGCGTGCGTAAACTGACGGGTAGAGGACAGGGCTCGAGTGGGTTGGCGTTTGATCAGATACCGGCCACCGCGACGCGGGGCTCCGGCTCCGCATAAGTAGACTCTCCTGGTGAATAACGTACAACGGGCCTCCGGTGCGAGCGGTTAAAATTTAAATTTTAGGTTGGGGGTTGATTGGCGCATTGCTATTCGGTATGATAAGCTGCAACCGAAGCTGACGCGTGGCGGCTCGCGGAGCAGTAGCTTCGCGCTATGCTTGTTAAAGATTTCCTAAACTGCCAAACCGGTGATTTTGGTCATTTCCTTAGAAAAGTCTATCCGATAAATTCATTGTTGTGTATTCAACTACCAACCCCCACTACCAAAATAAGATCACCCTTCACCAAAACGCAGTCATCATGAGAAAACAACTCGCACGGTCCATCCTGCTGTTCATGGGGCTGCTGCTGGGCCCGGCCCTTTGGGCTCAGGCAGTGGACGAATGGCCGATGACGATCGAAAGGGGTGGCGTCACCCTCACCATCTACCAGCCCCAACCCGAATCTTACGTGGATAATCATCTTTCCGGCCGCGCCGCCATCTCCGTGCAATCCGTAGATAGTGAAGAACGGGTTTTCGGCGCCGTCTGGTTTGAGGCGCGCGTGGTTTGCGACCGCCTGGATCGCCTCTGTAGTTTCGAGGATATCCGGGTGCCCACTATTCGCTTTCCCGAAGATCAGAGCACGCCCGGGAAAATTAGCCGTTACCAGGATATTCTGGAAAGTGAAATTCCCATGTTGGATTATACCATCTCTATGGATCGCCTGCTGGCTTCCATCGAACTGGCGGAAGAGCGGAGCGAACTGGACCGGGAATTTAATCACGACCCGCCGGAAATTATCGTCACCCAGGAGCCTTCCATACTGGTCATCATCGACGGCGACCCCAAGCTGACCCCCCTGGAAGAAGACGACGATTTTCTGCGGGTGGCTAATACGCCATTCTTCATCGTACAGTACCGGAGTAACGAGCGCTACTACCTCTACGGCGACGGTCAGTGGTACGTGAGCGAAGAAGTGCTGCACGGATGGCGCCCGGACGATAACCCGCCCCGCAAAGTGGACAAACTAACCAAAGACCTGGTCAAAGAAAACAAGAAGGCCGACGAGCCCATCTACAGCGACGATCTGTTGCGTCCGGAAGGGACAGTAGACGAAGACGATGCGCCCGTCCTGCCGCAAATTATCGTGCGCACCCAGCCCGCCGAGCTCTTGCAATCCGACGGGGCGCCCGAATTTGCTTCCATCGAAAATACCGACTTGCTGTACATGTCCAATACCGAGGATCTGGTATTCATGGATATCCAAAGCCAGCAGTACTACGTGGTGCTCTCTGGCCGCTGGTACCGCAGCAAGGCGGTGGAAGGCCCCTGGTCTTACGTCCCTTCCGATGAGCTGCCCGAAGATTTTGCCGATATTCCGCCGGGCTCCGAACGCGATATGGCCTTGGCCTACGTAGCCGGCACTGAAGAGGCGCGCGAAGCGGTAGTAGACGCCTACATTCCGGAAACTGCTACGGTCGACCGGCAACGGGCGACAACCGAAGTGGAATACGACGGTCCGCCGCGCTTTGAGCCCATCCCGGGTACGCGGATGGAATACGCCGTCAATACCGCTGGTACGGTTTTGCGCTACGAGGGCCGCTACTATTGCGTTGACGGTGGCATCTGGTTTGAATCCGACTTTGCGCGGGGCCCCTGGAGGGTATCCATTGAACGGCCCGCGGAAGTGGATCGCATTCCGCCCCGCTCGCCGGTTTACCGGGTCAAATACGTTTATATTTACGATTATACGCCAAGCGTGGTGTACGTAGGCTACACGCCCGGCTACACGGGTAGCTATGTCTTTGGTCCCACCGTCGTTTACGGCACCGGATGGTATTACGATCCGTGGTACGGTTCGATTTTCATTCCGCGTCATTGGACTTGGGGTTTCCATATGAACTACCACCCCTGGCACGGTTGGAGCGTCGGCTGGTCGGTGGTATGGGGCCGCCCCAGTGGCTGGTACCGTCCGTGGTTCTACTACCCGAGCTATTACCACTACCGCCCACCCTTCTACGGCGCTTGGTGGGGACCGGTTTATTACCGTCCGCCGGTCTATTATCCTGCGCCGCGCACCAGTTATTACGGTCCGCGCGCCGAAGTGTCGCGTACCGGGCCCGCCACCTCCCAACCCCGCCCCAGTCCACGTGCAAGCAACCTGTACGCGTTGCGTCGCGACCGGGCTGTCCGGGCGGACGAGGTACCCCCCCGGACGTCCGTCTCGCGCACCCGAACGCAAGAGCGTACCCTACCGGAACAGGAGCGTCGCCGCAACGATATCTACACCGACCGGGAGGGCAACATCTACCGTCGTGGCCGGGAAGGGGAATGGGAGCGCCTAGAACGGGACCGTTGGCGCAGCGTACCCCGCAGCCGGGAGACGACGCGGCCGCCGGAAGAAACGCGCCGCCAGCCCCGCACCAGCCCCTCTCAACTGGAACGCTATAAAAACCAGCGGCAGCGCGGCACGCAACGCACCGAAAATTACCGCCGCTATCAGCAGCAGTCACCGCAGAAGCAGAAGGCTACGAAGAAGAAGGGGCGGACGAAGCGGTCGGGAGGAGGATAATGCAGGGGCAGAGGGTCTGCTCCTGAATGTTAGGGGATTGCTTGGCGTTGGTTTTTTGCGCTTGTACCCATTGCGGGTTTGGTCTTTGAGTCGAAAATTAGCCATT
>CAYWHT010000087.1:0-10702 GCA_964458135.1 uncultured Saprospiraceae bacterium
ATCGAGGCCAGCTGCGCGGGCATCAACTGGACGTATTCGCCCATGGTTGATATTTCGCGCGACCCACGCTGGGGGCGCGTGGCCGAAGGCGCCGGTGAGGATCCTTACCTGGGAAGTGAAATTGCGAAAGCTTTTGTCCGGGGGTATCAAGGAGAAGACCTTAGGGATGAAAATACCCTTATGGCCTGTGTGAAACACTTCGCCCTTTACGGGGCAGCCGAAGCCGGCCGGGATTACAATACGGTAGATATGAGCAGGATTTCGATGTTCCAGGATTATCTGCCGCCATACAAGGCTGCAGTCGATCAGGGCGCCGGCTCGGTCATGACTTCTTTTAATGTAGTAGACATGGTCCCCGCCACCGGTAACCAATGGCTGTTAACCGACCTTTTAAGAGCGCGCTGGGGTTTTGATGGTTTTGTAGTTACCGATTACACCGCCATCAATGAAATGAAGCACCATGGTTTGGGCGACCTGCAAACGGTGGCGGCGAAAGCCCTCAAAGCCGGAGTGGACATGGACATGGTGGGACAGACCTTCATAGGCACCCTGGGAGCGTCTCTAAAAGAAGGCAAGGTGACCGAAGCCGAAATTGATCAGGCCTGTCGCCGCGTTTTAGAGGCCAAATACAAGCTAGGCTTGTTTGATAAGCCCTTCCAATATTTTGACGAGGAACAAGCCGAAAAATATTGGCTGTGCGACGAACATCTGGCCTTTGCCAGAGAATTAGCGGCCCGGTCCTGTGTGCTGCTTAAGAACCGTAATAACACTTTGCCCCTAAAGAAAGAAGGAACCATTGCGGTGATCGGTCCTTTGGCGGACACTAAAATCGACATGTTGGGAACCTGGGCGGCAACCAGAGATACGACGGATATCGTGACCATAGTTGACGGCATAAGAAATGTGGCCGGCGAAAATGCCGAGGTATTACACGCTCAAGGTTCCTATTTTACGGAAGACACCTTCCTATTAAACCGGAAAAGAAAAAAAGAAGACCACCTTACCATTGAGCGTGAACAATCAAGGCAATTATTAAGTGAAGCCTACCAAACGGCCCAACAATCGGAAGTGGTGATTGCCGTATTGGGAGAACCGAGAAGCTGGTCAGGAGAAGCCTCAAGCCGGGCTGACATCAGTTTGCCGGATTGTCAGCAGCGGCTTCTTGATACGCTTTTAAAAACCGGAAAGCCGGTCGTACTGGTTCTGAGCAATGGCCGCCCGCTGACCTTAAGCCGGGAAAACGAACGGGTGGACGCCATGCTCGAAACCTGGCATGCAGGCGTGGAGGCAGGAAACGGCATCGCCGATGTGTTGTTTGGAAACTACAACCCGGCCGGCAAGTTGACCATGACCTTCCCCAGAGAAGTCGGCCAAATTCCGATCTATTACAACCACAAAAGAACCGGCCGGCCGGAAACCGGAACCTCTATCTGGACCTCCAGGTATCTCGATGTCCCCACCTCTCCATTATTCCCATTTGGGTATGGCCTGAGCTACACCACTTTTGAGTACAGCGATATCACGCTAAGCAAAAAAGAATTAATGGGCAATGACACCTTGGCGGCTTCGGTTACCGTAACCAATACCGGCCAGTACCAAGGGGAGGAGGTGGTGCAGTTATACATCAACGATCCCGTGGCGTCCGTTTCCAGACCGGTGAAAGAGCTCAAAGGATTCCAGAAGATGGAATTGGCCCCCGGAGCGTCCCAAACGGTCAACTTTGTCATCACGACCGAGGAACTCAAATTTTTTAATAGTGACTTGGTGTACGATTGGGAACCCGGTACATTCAACCTGTACATTGGAACCAATTCCGAAGAGGTGAAATCCGAACAAGTGACCTGGCTGAAATAGCTGATGATGCATCCATATTTTCCGTGGAAATACGCCCTCAGAATGGCGTCATGGCGGAACGAAAAGCCTAACAGACTTCAAGTATATCTCGAAAATGTGTAGTTTGTCCGTACGATTGTTGTTACCCCTGGTGGGGCTATTGGTTATGGGCTCCGCCTGCGATCAGGAGCCGGAAGAGGCGGAACGTCCGAATATCATCTTTATCATGAGCGATGATCACGCCTATCAGGCCATTAGCGCCTACGATGATAAGTTGATCAATACCCCCAACATCGATCGTATCGCCGAGGAAGGCATGCTTTTCACCAATGCTTCCGTCACCAATTCCATCTGTGCGCCTTCCCGTGCGACTATACTCACCGGCAAGCATGCGCACATTCACGGTAAAATCGACAATGTTTTTCCTTTTGACACTGCAAATGTGACCTTCCCGCAAATTCTGCACGACAACGGCTACCAAACCGCCATGTTCGGCAAGCTTCATTTTGGGAATAACCCTAAAGGATTTGATAAATTCAAGATCCTGCCGGGGCAAGGGGATTATTACAACCCGGATTTCATTACCGATGAGGGAGACACCACTATTCAAGGATACGTAACCGATATTATCACGGATTTAACCCTCGACTGGCTGGAGAATCGCCCTGCGAAAGAAAAACCTTTTATGTTGTTTTATCTGCACAAAGCCCCCCACCGAGAGTGGTTTCCGCCTCCACGCCATTATAAAGAATTTACAAAACGCACTTTCCCCGAACCCGCAACCCTTTTTGATGACTACGAAGGAAGGGGAACCGCCGCCCGTGAAGCGGAAATGAATTTGCTGGAACACATGACGGTCTCCGCCGATAATAAGATTTATCCCGAACTTGCCAAGGAACTGGGGGTTGAGGAAATGTCGGAATGGGGCTTCAATGTCTTCAAAAGTAAATACGCGCGTTTCACCAAGGAGCAAAAGCAAGCGTGGGATGCGGTATACGGCCCCATCAATGCAGAGTTTGAAGCCTTATACCCCAACATGGATGATTCCACCTTTATGCGATGGAAGTACCAGCGTTACATGCAGGATTACCTCGGCTGCATTGCCGCGGTAGATGATAACGTAGGCCGATTGCTCGATTACCTGGAGGAGAACGCTCTCAGTGAAAACACCATGGTGGTGTATACATCCGACCAGGGATTCTATCTGGGGGAACATGGCTGGTTCGACAAGCGTTTTATTTACGAAGAATCCTTCCGGACCCCGCTTTTGATCAAGTGGCCCGAAAAAATTAAGCCCGGCTCAGTAAACGATGAGATGGTGCAAAACCTCGATTTCGCCCAAACATTCTTGGAAGCAGCCGGCCTGAAGGCGCCCGAAGATATGCAGGGAGAAAGTTTGATGCCTTTGCTGGAGGGTGCAACCGACAAATGGAGCCGCGATGCCGCATATTACCACTATTACGAATACCCCGGTTTCCATATGGTAAAGCGGCATTACGGCATCGTTACCAAAGACTACAAACTGGCCCACTTCTATTACGATATTGATGAATGGGAACTGTACGATCGCCAAAAAGATCCGCTGGAATTGAATAATGTCTATAACGATCCGGCTTACGCCCCGGTTGTCACGGAATTAAAAGAGAAATTGCGGGAACTGCGCAAGCAATATAATGACTCGGATAGCCTCGATCAGAAGTTTATCGAGCAATATCGACAACGTGGAATAATTAAAAATTAGAGCTTTTGCCCCGCTTCGCCTTTTTTCAATTTGCAAAAAGGCTTCCATTATTACTCTAATTTTTTTGAAAAATGCTTTTTGCCGAGCTAAACGGAATGGTCGAAATGACTGGCGGGAAGCTCAAAGTAAATACTGGATTGACTAACTTTAAATGTAAAAAATTTAATTATGAGAAATTTGCAATTTTTTGTGTACGGACTTTTGGCGGTATTGGCGCTCCCCTTTACGGCTTGCGACGATGATGACGATCCGGTTATCTCTACCGTGAACTTCGAAGAGTCGATTTATAATTTGACCACCAATGACCTGAGCCCGTTTGAGGTGGAGCTAGCTATTACGCCGGCTGCTTCTACCGATTCGGAAATCATGATTGAAGTAACGGGCGCAGACCCCGGAGTTGTTTTCAACACGACCCCGGCCATAGCGGGCAATACCGTCACTATTCCGGTGCAAGCCGGCGATAATTCGGTATCGTTCACCTTTAGTCCGATTGAAGACGGTATTCAAGACGAAGTGGTGATCAATCTTGATTTGGCTACCACCGGAGAAGGGCTCACGACCGGCTTAACGACGGAATCCATCATCACGGTCGTCAATGTGGGAGAAAGCCTGCCGCTGATGGAAACGTTTGAAGGCTGCCGGGAAGATCCAGCGCAACCCATTCCCGAAGGATGGATGGAAGCGGTCATTCAGCAAAATGGCGAAGAGTCGGCCACCTGGAACTGCATCGACGAAGATTTCTTCGGTTTCAATGCTGTGGCGGCGAACGCCTTTGTGGCCAATTCAGAAGACAATGCTAACTCAGAAGTATGGCTGATGACGCCCCGGCTGAACCTGACCGAAACTACCAATCCGGTGTTAAATTTCGATGTCGACCGGCGCTTCCCCGGTACAGGAGAATTCCCGGAGCCTCTTTATGACATCCTGATCTCCACGGACTTTTCCGTGAGCGTGGAAGACGCCACCTGGGAACGCTTTGAACCCGGATTTGACGCCATGACGGCGAATGATCCCGGAGAAGACGGTCTCAGTAATTCCGGAGACCTCGACCTGTCCGCCTTCAACGGAGAGGTGATCGCCATCGCCTTTGTATACCGGGCCGGCCCTCCCGGCTCTTTTGACGCCACGATACTCCGGGTCGCCAACGTTTCGGTCACGGATAACTAAGAGCTTGTCAGGAGTTTGCTTTTGGTGCCGAAGCACTCAATACGTTGAGCATCGACTGATGAGGACGCCAAGCATGGCGGGCCCTGTGAAATACCGCAGGTAAAGCTTCGCTTTATTCCACAGGGCAGTCAGTTTGGCTTCGCAGTAGATGAATTCATGCATAATCCGGGTTTAGCCTAAAATCGGCTGCGCGCACCGGTCTTCCAGTAATAAAGGACCGGAGCGTGCGGCCGATTCCATACTGACCCCTACCCGTTTTTCAGACGAATCACAGATTGCAGAAAGATGCGTAATAAATACCTGCTCTATCCCTGCAACACCCGGCAGAGGCTTTTATTTCCGGCATTAACGGTAGTATTTAGCCTATTGCTGTACGCTTGTGAAAAGGAAGAGCCCGTAGTCCCCCCCGACAATACCATTACCAATTATCCGATCAAAGCTGCTTCCTTCAACTTCCGGTTCGACTATCCCGGCGATGGCGCAAATTACTGGCGCAACCGCATGCAAGCGGTCGCCTCTTTTTTACAGGCGGAAAACATGCACCTCATTGGCATGCAGGATGTACTCGATAACCAGTTCCGGTATCTTAAAAACAGGCTGGACGGATACCGGGCCGTCGGAGTAGGCCGGGAAGACGGTGCGACCCAGGGCGAATACGCGCCAGTTTTCTACCGCGAGGAAGTATTCACCTTACGGGACAGCGGTACTTTCTGGTTGTCCTCCACACCCGCAGAGCCCTCTATAGGCTGGGACGCGGTACTGGAAAGAATCTGCACCTACGCTATTCTGGAAGACCTTCGCAACGGACGAGAGGTGCATTTCTACAATACCCATTTTGACCATGTGGGAGATGATGCCCGGGTGAACAGCGCCAGATTAATCATGGACAGCATCGCCGCCAAAAGTGCCGGTCATTGGGTGATCCTGGCCGGCGACCTCAACGCGGCGCCGGGCTCCTTCCCCTATAAGCAAATCATACAGGGCGGCTTGAAAGACAGCTACCAAAGCAAGGTGAGGTTAGGCCCGGTGGGAACCTTTAACGGGTTTAATCCGGATGGGAGTTACCTGCGCCGCATCGATTATGTTTTCGTCAGGGGGTTTTCGGTAGAATTGTACGAAACCGGTAATGTTGTGTACAACGGGAATTTCCTTTCCGACCATTTCCCGGTAATTACCCTGCTAGAATACCGCCCACTCTAAATCATCCTCATGCTATCTATAAAAGCATACCGCCCGATCGTCACGACGGTCTCCCTGGCCATTCTCCTTTTAATGGTTGGCTGTGATGAAGACGCTTCGTCAGTGGGTCAGAGCCGGGCGGCTTTTGCCCGGGATTCGCTGCAAATGTTCGTCGATTCGCTGTATACCGCGAAGATCAGTGTGCAGATTGTTCCTCCAGCGCCGGTCAACTCCTCGCTCACCCTGCAGGCGGGAAGCAGTAATGACGATTTTTTCACGACCGATCCGCCTTTCCGCTTTGGTGATCTGGTATTGCCGGTTAGCCGGAATGATTCCGCAGTGTCGTTTGCCTTCGATCCGGCAGCCGATAATATGGGCGCCGATGGTGAAGCCCGCGTGGAGTTTGAAATCGTCGCGTTGGGGGAAGGCCTGATCACCGACCCCCTGGCCGGCCGTTTTCTCCTCCTTGAGATCGTGGATAATACGTTGACGGACCGCAGGGCGCCCTACGAAGAAGATTTTTCCAATTGCCTTGCCGGTGTTTTCCCTCCGCCGGGCTGGCGGGAGATCGTGGTGGAACAAAATGAAGAAAATTCCGCCCGTTGGGCCTGCATTACCAGTCCCGCACCCGGTATTTCCATCAATGCCTTTGTACCCGGTTCCCCCAACAGCGGCAAGGCCGAGGTATGGATGCTTTCCCCCACAATTGATCTCGGCAGCCTGAGCGATCCCGCCTTGCGCTTCCGAGTGGACCGCAGGTTCAACCCTATCGATCCTAGCCTGGAAGCTTATGACCTGTTGATCGCCAGCGACTACGACGGCAACAACTTCGCCACGGCAAGCTGGGAACGGTTTCCGGCCGGTTATGCGGCCATACAGGCCGACGATCCCGGCGCCGATGGTTTCAGCGACAGTAGCGCGCTCAGCCTGTCGGATTATAAGGGCCAAGATATTACTTTCGCCTTTGTTTACCGGGCGGGCGCCACCAACAACACCGACGCCACCATTCTCAGAATAGCTGATTTTTCCGTTCGCTGAAAGGCGGCCTCGTCATTTTTTCACAACACGTCCTGGGTTGTTGGACTATAACTGGTCTCTAATTGGCGGAATGGAGAGGATGGAGTTCAATCATCCTCACTGACGAATCGAAAAACTGCTTCTTTCGGCGATTTGCCAGACTTAGGAAGTTCTCTTCCGCCGGACGCTGCCGGTTGGGGTAAGCTCCCGGATATACGCGCCGCAAATCTCTTTCCGTTTTATTCCCTCTTTTACAATTTCGAATATCTTTGAGAACGGATCACAAAAGTGTACGCAGCATGAAACGATTTATCCTTCTGTTGGCGGTCTTGGTCCTGTTTTGCAGCCACGACCTCTTCCTAAAAAGGGACACCACCTACTTCCTGCAGCCGCATAAGCCCGAGACACTGCAGCTGTTTAACGGGACGTTTTACGCCAGTGAAAACGTCATTGACCGTGACCGCATGCTTGACGTGAGCCTGGTCGGCAACGGGCGGCGCCTCCATCCCGACACTACACAGTGGAGCGATCAGGGCGATACCACCTTGCTGCGCTTTGAAACCGGGGAAGAAGGCACCTGGGTGGCCGGGGTCTCCACCCGTGCGCGCACCATTGAGCTGGCGGCTGCCGATTTTAACGACTATCTCGAGCACGACGGAGTCCTCGATATGCTGGAAAAACGCCGGCAAAACGATCAGCTAGACCAGGATGCCGTTGAGAAGTACGCGAAACACGTGAAGGCGATATTTCAGGTAGGAAATCAGCGCTCTGGCGACTGGCAGACGCGCCTGGAGTACCCTCTCGAGTTTGTGCCTATGGCCAACCCCTACCACTTGCACGAAGGGGAGGACCTGCCGGTACAACTGCTTTGGCAGGGCAAGCCCCTCTCCCGCCAATTGGTCTACGCCGGATCGGTCCCCGCCGCCCTCAGCCATAGCCACGAGGCGGGCGATACCGATCACCAGCATCACGACGCCACCCAACTGCGCACCAATAGCAACGGCGTAGTCACCCTCTCCGCACCGGCCGACGGCATCTGGCGCCTGCGCACCATCCACCTTACCGAGACCGAAGAGCCCGGCCTCACCCATGAATCCAACTGGGCTACCCTTACTTTTGAACTCGGGCAGCGCCGCAGCCACGACGCCACCGATCATAGCCACCCCAAGGAACAGAGCGGCGGATTACCGTCATACGCGTATTACTTGATCGCCAGCTTGGTTATACTGATTGGTCTGTTTATCTGGTTTTACCGAAGCAATTAGCGCCTCGGCAACTATAGTCTGACAACATGAGATTTGTGAAAATATGACGCCGCTATTTTTTCGGCTGGCAAGGCGAAAAACGTAAATATAGCCGGGGCTACATTGAGGCTTTTCAACGCAGCCAGGCGGAAAAAGAGCAAGTCAGAATTCACAAATCTTGCGTTGTTAGACTATAAATACCTGACCGTTTTCGGGAGCTTATTCTGGCGATAGACTTTCCGGATACCGTTCTTGGGCGTGAACGCAGTGAATTTTTGGGCGACCGAAATCCACTATGGAGGCAAGTATAAGAACTGTTGCTGGTCTTGCCGGTATATGGAGGGTGTCTGCCCGGTCATTCGTTTAAAATCTTTGATAAAATGAGCCTGATCGTAATACCCGCAATAATAAGCCACACTGGTTAGGTCAAGGGATTGGTGCTGCTCCATGGTGCGCATCACTTTGCGCATACGCATTAACCCTTGGTACCGTTTGGGGGTAATCCCGATTTGCTCTTTGAATTTTCGCTCGAGCTGCCGCTGGCTGATGTGGAGGCGCCGGGAAATTTCCTCCAGCGGCTCATCGATCTCATCCCGGATCATTCCGGTACCGGTCGTGACGTAAACGCTTGTATTCTTGCGGCGGGCCAAAAGACGCGTAAAAAACTGATCGGCGCATCCCACCCGCTCTTCGGTTTGCCGGCATTCCCTGATCCGGTGGCAGAAGTCCCGGAAGGATTGGCCGAGTAACAGCTCGATATCCTCGTAGGTATCCAGGACTTCTTTGCCGGGGACACTCAGCAGCAGCGGGATGGCCTCGGGGTTGAAGCGGATGGAAAAGATGGGGACGGTGCATCGGAAGTGCACCCGGTAGGGCTGGCTAAACAGGCCGATCAGCATATAATCGGGCGTATGGGACAGCCCTATCGAGCTAGGCAGCCGGCAATACTTTTCGTCGAGATGAATGATCAGTTCAACACAACCATTGGGAACAATGGTATACGACATATCCGGTTCGGCTTGCGCGTTCATCGTCCCCGAAAAATAACTCACCACGTAGGGGGCCAGGCGCGGGGCGCACGGATATGGTCGAATATCAATCACTAGCAGTTCCGTATGTTATTTTAGGGAAGGTACGGAATTTTCTGCATATCAACTCTAAGTACAGGGTGTACTAAGGCTAAGGTTCTTTTTCCCATACTTCCCGAAGTACGGCATCCAAATCGAGCAGGGTTTGCCGGCAATCACCGTTGAACGACGAGCCATGCATGGTGGCCAGGGTTTCCGGATGCAGATCGGCCAGCTGCTTAATGATCTTACCGGTGCGTTGAGTATAAGGGGTGTAGCCCATCAGCGGGCCGTTCTCAAACTCCAGCAAGGATTGATGGTGGACCGACAGGATATCGGCATCGGTCAGCGACTGCAGATCGCCATTCTGGTGCAGGATGTCGGAACAAAGGAGCGTTTTGCCGGTCTCCTCGAAAAGGACTCCTGCATCCCAGCCGTGGGGCAAGTGGGGGGTTCGAATAAACCGGAAACGGCGCCGGCCGGTCTCGAGCACGGCATCCTGCGCCATAGCGTGAGCCGGGCGGATGGAGAAGTCGCTCATGTTGACCAGGGCGCCGACTTCACTGCATACGGGCAGGGCAGTGGGGGCGATTTGCAGCCATTCGTTGAGGGCGCCGCATTCGTCGACTTCGAAATGGCTGAATCCGATCCACCGGAGGTCAGCCGGATTGATCAGGCGGCTTACGGCTTCGCGTAGGGGAGGGAACATCTGTTTCATACCCGCGTGGTAGAGCATGGGTTGATCGTCCTTGATCAGGAAATGGTTGAACTGCAAGTTCATCTCCGGCACGTACAGGGAAATGCGGAATACATCCGGTGCGATCTCTGTGATATTCATGTGTACTTACTTTGATTTACTATTGATGCAATCAAAGCTCGGTAATTACGCTGCTGTGGGATTGTAAAAAGTCGTCGTATTACGCGGTAAGGCTGAAAAATTGGGAGTATTCAAGAATGGGTGCCTCACACCGAGACGCGGAGGATGCAGAGCTTGACTATCAATAGATTAGCTATTGTAGAGTTTCCGTAGACACCGTCTGCCTATTGTTTTTCCATGCACATCAACGAATGGTTCGGTTTTTCCTGACTTTTAAAATATAAAATAAGCAAACCTGCTATAGTCTGACAACTCAGGATTTGTGAAAATATGACGCCGCTATTTTTTCGGCTGGCAAGGCGGAAAACGTAGGCATAGCCTAAGTTCTGTCGAGGCTTTCCAACGCAGCAAGGCGGAACTCCGAGGAGCGAAGCGACGATCAGCGAAGCTAAAAAGAGCAAGTCAGAATTCACAAATTTTGGGTTGTCAGACTATATTACACAGTGTACTAGTGCTTCGGGAACTAAGTAAATGATCGTTTTCGTGGCTTGCTTTTTGGGAACCACTCAGGGCACTAAGATTTTACTTGCCTGGCTGGCTTTTTGGCTCTCTGAGGCCATAAACCACTCAGACTACC
>CAYWHT010000088.1:0-5757 GCA_964458135.1 uncultured Saprospiraceae bacterium
CAGCCTTTCGCCAAAAGACACTGCCAAAGCGCAAAGTTACTTATTGCACAGTGTAATAGGTTCTTGGTCTTTAGTCCGGGCAGGGGCTTCGTGGAATCCAGGCGTCCGCCATAATCCCCGCCGGCGCCGCCAAAAACCAAAACTAAAGACTACCCCGCCTATCTCGGCTGCCGCTCCATCCGCTCCATCAGGTCTTCCGTCTCGCGCAGCAAATCGCGCCAGTCTTCATCGATAATTTTTCGTTCTTGTTGATTCAGGCTGTCCGAAGGCTGCGATTCCACTTCATTCATGCGTTCTTGCAGCCGGTTGCGCTTCTCGTCGAGCTCCCGGAGTTTGGAAAGGGCTTCCTGATCGTTGAGGCGCTCGGCCTGCTCCCGCAGATTGCTAAAGAGGGTTCCGATTTTTTGCAGGGCATTGTCGTATTTGCCCTCATCGAATTTTTCCTTTTCCGACTTGAGCAAATCCCAGGTGGCCCTGCCCAAGTCTTTGACTTCCGAAAAGATGCGTTCGGAAGAAGCCTTTTCTTCGGGAGTGCCCCAGAAGTAATTGTACACCAGAATGCCGATAAGTACAAAAAAGGCGAGTTTAAGCAGATTTTTAATCATACCGTATTGGGCTTGGCGTGAATAATTACCGTATTAACGCTGAGAAGAAGTCAAATAGTTCGCTTACCCACTGCGGGCGGACTATTCAATATCTCCTACTTTTTGGCTATTTTCGCACCCTGAAAGAGCCGTTTACCGAACTATTTCTCCGCAGAACGCACTGATTACTTTACATCCGACTAATCGAGACACTATGGACTACAACCCGCGCGAAATCGAGCCTAAATGGAAGAAGTACTGGGAAGCGCAGCAAGTGTACCGCGTAAGCAACGATAGCGACCGCCCCAAGTACTACGTTCTAGACATGTTTCCTTATCCTTCCGGGGCCGGACTGCACGTCGGGCATCCCCTGGGATACATCGCTTCCGATATTTTTGCCCGCTACAAACGCTTGCGTGGTTTCAATGTCTTGCATCCGATGGGCTACGACGCCTTCGGCTTGCCGGCCGAACAGTACGCCATCGAAACCGGCATCCACCCCGCCCGATCCACCCGCGACAATATCAATCGCTACCGCGAACAACTCGACAACCTTGGCTTTAGCTTCGATTGGAGCCGGGAGGTGCGTACTTGTGATCCCCGCTTCTATAAATGGACGCAGTGGATCTTCCTGCAGCTCTATAAAAACTACTACGATCTCGATCTCGACCAGGCCGCTCCCATTGAAGCGCTCACCGAGCGCTTTGCCAAAGAGGGCAATGCGCAGGTGCGCGCCGTGACGACCCAGGAAACGACCTTTTCGGCGGAAGCCTGGAAAAAGATGTCGGCCAAGCAGCAGGACGACATCCTGATGAACTACCGCCTGGCTTACCGCAAGGAGACCTTCGTCAACTGGTGCGAAGCGCTCGGCACGGTGCTGGCTAATGACGAGGTTAAAGAAGGCCTTTCCGAACGGGGCGGCCATCCCGTCGAACGCAAGCCCATGCTGCAGTGGTCGCTGCGCATTACGGCCTACGCCGAACGCCTGCTCAGCGACCTGCAGGAGCTGGAATGGTCGGACGCTATGAAAAAAATGCAAAGCAACTGGATCGGCCGTTCCGAAGGCGCGCAACTCTTCTTCCAACTCATCGATTCCGAGCATGCCATCGAGGTGTTCACCACCCGCCCGGACACTATCTTCGGGGCTACTTACATGGTGCTGGCCCCCGAACACGAACTGGTCGATCAAATTACAACGCCGGAGCAACGACCGTTGATCAATGAGTATTTGGAATACGTCAAATCCCGTTCGGAGCGGGAACGGATGTCGGAAGTTAAAGAAGTCACCGGCGCCTTTACCGGTGCTTACGCCCTCAACCCTTTTACCGAAGAGCAAATTCCCGTCTGGATCGGTGAATACGTACTCAAAGATTACGGCGCCGGCGCCATCATGGCCGTTCCCAGTGATGATGATCGCGACCACGCCTTCGCCACCAAATACGGCCTGCCCATCATCGATGTAATCGACAAATCAGATTATCCCGGCGCCACCCGCCAGGATAAGGTGGGCAAAATGATCAACTCCGGCTTCCTCAACGGCATGGAAGTGCCCGACGCCATAGAACTTACCCTGCAACGCATCGAGGAAATGGACATCGGCCGCCGACAGGTCAATTACAAGCTGCGCGACGCCATCTACAGCCGGCAGCGCTACTGGGGCGAGCCTTTTCCCATCATCTACGACCGGGACGGGGTATCCTACCCTATGGACGAAGAGCAACTACCGCTTGAGTTGCCCGAATTGGAGGACTTTAAACCGGCATCGGGGGGGCAATCGCCCCTGGCCCGCAAGGAAGACTGGGTGAATCTGCCCGGCGGTTACCGCCGCGAAACCGATACAATGCCCGGATTCGCCGGTTCCTCCTGGTATTTTCTGCGCTACATGGATGCCGGCAACGATCAGGCCTTCGCCAGCCAAGGAGCGCTGAATTACTGGCGCAACGTCGACCTGTACGTCGGCGGCACCGAGCACGCCGTGGGTCACCTTATGTACTCGCGTTTTTGGCATAAATTCCTGTACGACAAAGGCTGGGCGCCCACCAAGGAACCCTTCCGCAAGCTGATCAACCAGGGCATGATCCAGGGAATTATCGAGTCGATCTATCTGCAACGCAATAATGAAAACGGCCGGCAACGCTTCGTCTGTGCTTCCATGGTTTCCGAGCTGGAGCGACAGGGGCGCGAGTTCGTTCCCTTGCTGGTGCACGCCGATTTCGTCAACGAGTACGGTACGGAGGAATCCTACCTGACCAAAGAGGGTATTGAAAAATTCATCAACTGGCGCCCCGAATACCGGAATGCCGTTTTTGAATCGCCTTACGGTAAATACCAGGGCGGGACATTCACTCCTAAGGGCGATGCGAAAGACATCCATTTGATCACGCACTCGGAGGTGGGCAAAATGTCCAAATCCAAATACAACGTTATCAACCCCGACGATGTCGTGGCCGAATACGGCGCCGACTGTTTCCGCATGTACGAGATGTTCCTCGGCCCCGTCGAACAGGCCAAACCCTGGGACACCAAAGGCATCGACGGCGTAAGTAAATTCCTGCGCCGCTTCTGGAGCTTGTTTTTCAACGAGCAGGGCGCTTTAGCCTTGACCGAAGAGGCGCCGACCGGAGAGGAACTGAAGGTTTTACACGGCGCCATTAAAAAAGTCAGCGAAGATATCGAACGCTTCTCCTTCAATACCTGCATCAGCACCCTGATGGTGGCCCAGAAGGAGCTAAGCCGCCTGAAATGCCGCAAGCGGGAGGTGCTGCGGGAACTCACCATCCTGATGGCGCCCTTCGCGCCCCACCTCGCGGAAGAGCTCTGGCAGCAAATGGGCGAACAACCCTCCGTCCACCAAGCCGACTTTCCGCAGTACGACGAACAGTACTTGCAAGAAGACGCCATTACCTATCCCATCAGCATCAACGGTAAAAAACGCGCCACCGCCGAATTCCCCGCCGACGCCAGCAAAGAGGAACTCGAACAGGCCGCCGTCGAACTCGACGCCATCCAGAAATGGGTGGAAGGTAAATCGGTGCGCCGCGTCATCGTGGTGCCCAAGCGGATGATTAATATTGTGGTTGGGTGATTGGGGTAGTTGGTAGTTGGCGCCGTCCATGTTTCATGGGTGGCCCCACTATCCTCTACCGAAATATGTCGCAAACCTGCCACGATTCGCTTCCCCCCACGGAGTTATCCCGCATTCTTTACCCGGCAATAGCGTTTCTTTTGTAATTTTACAAATACCCCATTCTGCCCCGGTATATTACGCCCTTTCCGCTACAAGAACGGTAAGGTGCGAGTGCGCGATCTATCCACCATCAGAAACGCGAAAATTACGGGGACGCCCATCTAAGAGTGTCCATTTTGCTGCTAATGGCTCCGAAAGAAATTGCGCTCGGAAAGCCCAGAACCATTGCCGATGAAACGTTTATCAAGTACCTGGATCATCCTTTTGCTGCTAGGGGCCCTTATCCCAAAACCGATCGAACTCCGCGGGCAATTGGATACAAGCTTGACGAATCCCTCCGCTTGCGGTCTGGGGATCGTCCTCACCGATAATAATTGCCCCCAAAACGGGGCTACCTTCAATCCCGATCGCTTCCGCATTCCGGTGGGCAATGCGCCCGGAACCGTACTGGGCGGTGATGTCTTTCTGGCCGAAGTGCGCCTGATCATCTCCCACGATTGGATCGGAGACCTCGATCTGGCCTTGATCTCACCGGGCGGACAACGGGTGCGGCTGAGCGCCGATAACGGCGGCACCGCCAACAACTACGGCGATCCTTCGGTAGCCGGCTGCCAGGAGCCCGCGCGCTTTACCGCAGCTTCCTGCGCTTCTATCGAAATGGGTGCGCCCCCGTATACTGATCGACCTTATTTGCCCGAGGAAAGCCTCTTTGAATTTAACGACGGACAAACCGACCCGAACGGCATCTGGACGCTGGAAGTTTGTGACGACCTGCCGGAAGATGTCGGCCTGCTGGAGTACGTGGAGCTGGTCTTCGAGCCCCTTTCCTGCCTGCCGGTGCGGGAACCCCAAGTCCTGGGCGTGGACACGACTACCGTAACATTGGGATGGACGCCGTCCGAAACCTGCGATGTGTACCTGGAATACGGTCCGCCCGGATTTACCCCCGGACAGGACGCTGCCGCCGGACAGGGTACGGTGGTGAGCGCCGACTGCCCGCCCTTTTCCCTGGCGGGGCTGGCGCCGGATACCGAATACGAACTAGTGGTGCGCAGTTTCTGCGAAAGTAGTGGCAGCTTCTCGGCGAACTCCTGCCCGATTACCTTCCGCACGGGCTGTTTACCGCCTCCACCCACCATCCGAACGGCCTTTGAGGTCGATACGGTTTGCACCCAGCTCTGCGATGCCGCCTGCGCCATCTCTGGAACTTGGCAAAACAGCACTACCGATCAACGCGATTGGTTAGTCAATGAGGGCGAAACACCCACCCAGGGGACCGGACCGGCAAGTGGCGCCGGCGGCGCCGGCCGCTACCTCTACATGGAAGCTTCCGAAAGCAGCAACTGCCAGGCCGGAGATACGGCCGCCCTCATATCCAACTGCATCCGCCTCGACAAAAGAAATACCGACACCTGCCACCTGTCTTTCAATTACCATATGCAGGGCTCCCAAATCGGCCGCCTCGTATTTCAGGTCTCTACCGATGGAGGCATCAGTTGGCAATCCATCTGGGAGCGCGCGGGCGATCAGGGCCTGGGTTGGCGCAAAGTCTATCTGAGTCTGGCCGCATTTTCCGACGGCGCCACGCTGCGATTTCGCCTGCTGGGCATCAAGGGCAGCGGTTCCAAGGGCGATATCGCCCTGGATGAAATCGTCTTTTACGGTTCGGAAGACCTGGGACCGCCCACCCAGGTCTTTTATGCCGATCAGGACGGGGATGGCTTTGGCAGCCCGGAACGCTTGCTGCGCTCCTGCCTGCCCGGCCTGCCCGACGGTTTTGTGACCAATGCCGCTGATTGCGACGACGACGACCCGGCCATCAACCCTGATGCGGAGGAATCTCCCTGCAACGGGGTTGACGAAAATTGCCAACCGCAGGACGATCTCGTCTTGCCGCCCCCGCTGGCGATTAATGATACGGTATGCTCCGGCGAATTGGCCAACTTCTGCGTCGAACCGCAGTCGGATCAACTCATTATCTGGTAC
>CAYWHT010000088.1:5767-10618 GCA_964458135.1 uncultured Saprospiraceae bacterium
ATCTGGTACCGTTCGGCCGAAGGAGACGATTTATTGGGCTCCTTTGGCAACTGCCACAGCGAAATACTTCCCGAAAATAATAGCCCGGCGCCCGTCTCTTACACCTATTACGCCGAAGAAACCAATTTTGAGTGCCGCTCGGCTACCCGTACCCCCGTCACCGTGGTGGTCAATCCCAGGCCGCGCATCGGCACTACCGACGAGCCTCTGATCTGCCCCGCAGATTCCTTCGACCTGGCCAGCCTCAATATCGTGGATGAAAATCTGACCGGCGGCGCGCTTAGCTTTCACGACGCGTTTCCGGTAAGTGCTGCGAATCGCCTGGATAATACGATCGTGTCGCCCACCGCCTCCCGCAACTATTACTTTCGGGTAGCCAGTCCGCAGGGATGCACCGATGTCGATAGCGTGCGCCTAGGCATCAATCCGGGGCCCGAACTGACCTTCACGCCCGGAAAGACGGTAGGGCTTTGCGAGGCCGCCAACGGCGTCCTCCGCGTGGAGGCTTCCGGCGGCCTGGCTCCATTTCGCTACCTTTGGAGTACCGGCTCGGAGACGGATTCCATCACCCTGCTTGCCGAAGATCTGCCCGAAGACGGCGCCTTCTTCGCCCTAACCGTAACCGATGCGGAGGGCTGCTTTTCCGTGGATTCGGCCTTTGTTTCTCCCGACGGCAGTATCGACGCCGTGCAGCGGCAGGTGACCAACGTGAGCAGTTGCAGTGGAGCGGAAGGGCGTATTGAGCTAACTCCCCTGAGTGGGCAGGCTCCTTTCTCCTTTGAATGGGAAAGCCGCAACGGGGTATCCGGAGATACTAGCGGCATTGCAAATACCCTGGTTATTGACAGCCTGCGGCAGGGAGCTTACCGCATTACCGTAACCGACAACTCTTCCCAGCAGTGCGCCTTCCTGATGCGGTCGGTGTTGGTCAACGGGCCCGGTGCAATCGTCAATGGCGCGGAAGTGGAATCGGTCAGCTGTCCCGGCGCCGCCGACGGCCGGATTTGCGTCGATCTGGAAGCCGGCAATCCGGAGTTCTTGTGGAGTACGGGCGATACGACCCGCTGCATTGATCAACTTTCCGGGGGAACCTACAGCCTTACCGTTACCGAAGGCGATTGCCAAACCATCCTCACCGACTTGCGGGTGAGGGAGCCCGACACCCTAAAAGTCATTCCGACCTTCACGATGCCGGCTTGCGCTACGGGCGCTGATGGCCGGATAAGGGTGGAAGCTTTTGGCGGCAGCCCCGGTTATCAGTACCGCTGGAGCACCGGCAGCCGCGATCCTCTCATCGACGGGGTAGGGGCCGGAGTTTACCAGCTGACCTTAACGGATAGCCGCGGATGTCAAAAGGTGGAATCCTTCACCCTGGACGCCCCGCCTTCTTTGTCCATCCTTGTCGATTCGCTTGCCGGGATCAGTTGCGCTGGCGAGCAGGACGCTTTTGTGCAGGTGCGCGCCGGCGGGGGCGTCGGCCCTTACCGCTACCGCTGGAGCACCGGAACCAACGCGCCGGTGCTCGCCAATTTGGGCGCCGGGCAATACGACATTACGGTGGAAGATCTCAACGGTTGTTCGGTGAGCCGCAACTTTACCTTTGAGGCGCCCGATCCCTTAGCCGTGGAAGAAGTGCAACGCGTAGCGCCCGATTGCGAGGGGGATACGACCGGTTTGCTGGCCGTGGCGGCCGTTGGCGGCCGCCCGCCCTACACCTACGCCTGGGCCGTTGGTGCGCGGGATAGTCTGCGCAGCCGGTTGGGGGTAGGTGCTTATCAGGTGGTCGTCCGCGATGCTTCCGGCTGTGTGTCGGATACGCTCCGTCTGAGTCTGGATCCCCTCTCTCGCCTCACCGTCAGTACGATGATTGAGGAACCCAGCTGCGTGGGACGTGCGGACGGCAGGATCACCGTGCAACCCGACGGACCCGCGCCCTTCCGCTACCGGTGGGCGCGTGGTGATACTACCCAAACGATTGCCGGCGTCGGTATGGGAAGTTACGCCCTAACCGTAACCGATGGGCAAGGGTGCCGCTACGATAGCACACTGGTGGTAATGGCCCGGCAAGCTTTCGAATCGGTACAGCTGACCCCGCAAAATCCTTTCTGCGCGGGAGACGCCAATGGGGCCATCCTCACACAAATCGTGCAGACTACCGCCACCCCTCCCTTTAATTACGAATGGAGCACCGGCGCCACCACCAAAGACCTGGTCGATTTACCGGAGGGAACCTACGCACTGACGATCACCGATCAGGAGGGCTGTCGCTTTGCTTCCGATACGCTGGCGCTCCAAGAACCTCAGCCCCTGGCCCATAAGGTGATCGGGTTGGGCGATATCAAGTGCCAGGGCGACTCTTCGAGCTTTATCGAAATTGCCACTTTCGGCGGTACGCCACCCTATACCTACAACTGGCTGGGCCGCCAGGAAAAAAGCAGCGCTATCTTCGATATTCCAAGCGGAGACTATCCACTGCAGATCGTAGATGCAAAAGGTTGTGCGCTGGATGTCAACGTAGCGGTATCCGAACCGCCGCCCCTGGAGGTAGGGATCAATCTGATTCAGAATGACCAATGTGATGGTTCTTCCGACAACCAGCTGGCCGGCAATGTGTCGGGGGGCGTTCCGCCCTACCAATACCGCTGGAGCAACGGTTCTACCGCGCCCGTACAAACCAATATGCCCGCCGGCGGCTACCAGTTGAGCGTAACCGATGACAATGGCTGCACCAAAGTTTCGCCCCCGGTCAAAGTGCGGGGCAGCGAAGGGCGGCTGCGGCTGGAGGGTTTTTCGGTAGAGAGCATCCGGTGCTTCGGGGAGGATAATGGCGCCCTTGAGGCTAGGGTGTCGGGCGGTTCATCGCAATACATTTTCCACTTCAGCAACAACCAAATTATCCGGACTTCCGAATCATCGGTGCGCTTAAACGGCATTGCCCAACCCGGCGATTACGATGTGACAGTTACCGACGCCGTGACGGGTTGCGTCGTCAGCTCGCAAAAAAGAACGCTGGAAGAGCCCGGTGAATTGAACTTGCAAATTGAAGACGTTCGCAACATCAACTGTTACGGGGAACAGTCGGGCGCCATTCTGACCGGTGTGATCGGCGGCAAGGCGCCCTTTAATTATACCTGGTACGACAGTACGGGCGTCGAAATTGCTTCCTCTGCCGATCTGACGGGCGTGGGGCCGGGCGTTTACCGGGCGAAAGTCATTGACGCCAACGGTTGCCAGGACAGCATTCCCTTCCGCCGGCTGGTTAACCTCAACGCGCCCCTGGATCTCAGGCGTGCGGAAACCGAAATTCAGGAGGTCGCCTGCCGGGGAGAAGCCAGTGGTCGCATTGCGGTGCAGGCGCAGGGAGGTGCTCCGCCCTATACCTACCTTTGGAGTAACGGAGCTTCGGGACCGGAGATCGGCGGCCTGGAAGCGGGGGTGTACCGCCTGACCCTCACCGATTCCCGGGGCTGCCGCACCGAGGCTTTTGGCTTCGAAATTTCGCAGCCCGATTCCGCCCTCCTCATCACGGGCAATACCAGGCCGGCGAGCTGCGCGGGTGTGGCCGACGGCAGGATTGCCGTCAAGGTCTACGGTGGCGTATCTCCCTACCAGATGGTCTGGCGCCGGGACGGTTCCGTATTTGCGCGCGACAGAGACACCCTGGAAGACTTGCCGGCCCGGCAATATCGCCTTTCGGTCATTGACGCCCGGCAGTGTCAGCACAACCAAAACTTTACCGTCAGTGAGCCCGAACCCCTGCAAATCATGCTTACCCTGGACCCGCCGCGCGATTCGGAGGAAAAGCGAGGACTGGAAGGCATGGTTAGCGGAGGCACGCCGCCTTACCAGTACGCATGGAGTACCGGTGACACCACCGCCCGCCTCGATTCCGTAGCTTTCACCACCTATTCGCTGACCGTCACCGATGCGCAGGGCTGCCGACAGTCGGACTCCCTAGTGGTGACCAAGGTTTTTGAACCTTCGAAGGTGTTGGGCCTCCGGCTTTTTCCCAATCCAACTTCCGGCGTCTTGAATGTGCGCGCCCGCTTTGGCGAGGCGCTTTCGGGCGCCCTGATCGTAAGGGATCTACTGGGCCGCCCGGTCCTTCGCCGGGATATTCCGCGCAGCCGGCAGATGGAGGAACAGCTGGAGTTGCACGCCCTGCCGGCGGGTACTTACCAGCTGTCGTTGGTTCGGGAGGGAAGGCGGTTGTTCGTGGAGCGCTTTGTGATTGTTGAGTAGTTGGTGGTGTGAGTAGTAGGTAATGCAAATTGCGAGTTGAAGGCGCATGATCAAATATACAGTCCGCCAACCGCAAAGTGGTTGAATAAAATATCGCGGGAGCTTATCGAAAGTATTCCACTGCTTCGCAGTAGATGAATGCATGCATAAGCCGGGCTAGCTCTCTTGACCCAGCCGAGCTGCGAAGATGGGCGCCGCCCACCTCACTCAATAACCGCAAAGGTTGTCCGCCGGTTGGCCTGGTGTTGTTCCTCCGTGCAGCGGGCGCAAATGCATTCCACAGCGGGCCGGCTTTCGCCGTAGCCTTTGGCCTCGAGGCGATCGGCGGCAATGCCCTGTTCGATGAGGTAGTCCACGGCTGATTGGGCGCGGCGTTGGGAGAGGTCCTGGTTGTAAGCATCGGAGCCCCGGCAGTCGGTATGGGAGGCTAACTGTATGCGGATGCCGGGATTGAGTTTCAGGTTATTGGTCAGCTCGTTGAGCGTGGGTTGCGCGTCTTCCCGGATGTTGGCGCGGTCGAAGTCGTAATAAATATTTTCCAGCACGATCTCCTTGTTGAGGAAGATCTTATCCAGCACGATTTCCAATTGGAAAGTCTGTACCGGGTTG
>CAYWHT010000089.1:0-10509 GCA_964458135.1 uncultured Saprospiraceae bacterium
GGGCATGCCATTGACCATCTTTACGGGAACGGTAATACTTTCTACTTCTTGGCTGTTCAGGGCCGGGCGAACCGGATGGTCCTGCGCAATCAGGAGAAAGGCAATTAACAGGAGAATACTGAGTATTTTAAAATTCATCAGCTCAAGGTTTAAATGTCGACAGCCTAAGAGAAAGAGCTAAATAAAGCTAAGTTTAACTTAATTTAACATTCAGTTAATATTAAAATAACGTATTTCATCGCGAGTAAAGTTCACTACCGGTGAAACGATTATTGGCGGATGCATTTTCTGGCCGAAAAAATGCGGGTAAAATCCGTATACAATATAAAAATATTAGGTCTTTGATTCTGAGATACTTAATGGATTGGTTTGCTTTTTTCCTGCGGACTTTTGCTAACTTTACATCCCGTAGCAAAGGTTAGAGCTTGTATAGTCAGGCAGGGTGGTTCGTCTGGCGAGGCATACTTTACAAAAGCAGGGCAAAATCATGACAAAGTACATTTTTGTTACGGGAGGGGTGACGTCTTCTTTAGGAAAGGGCATTATTTCGGCCTCCTTGGCCAAGTTGCTGCAGGCGCGGGGCTTTTCCGTAACCATTCAGAAATTCGATCCCTATATCAATGTGGATCCCGGCACACTCAATCCCTACGAGCATGGGGAATGTTACGTTACCGACGACGGCGCCGAAACGGATCTCGACTTAGGCCACTACGAGCGCTTTCTCAATATTTCCACTTCCCAGGCCAACAACGTAACGACCGGCCGCATCTACCAAACGGTCATCAATAAAGAGCGCGCTGGCGATTACCTCGGCAAAACGGTGCAGGTGATTCCCCATATTACCGATGAAATCAAACGCCGGGTGCAGTTGCTGGGCAATTCCAACGAATTCGATATCGTCATCACCGAACTGGGCGGAACGGTGGGCGACATCGAGTCCTTACCCTATCTGGAATCGCTGCGCCAACTACGCTGGGAACTGGGCACCGACAACTGCCTGGTCATCCACCTGACGCTCATCCCTTACCTGAGCGCCGCCAAGGAGCTCAAAACCAAACCCACCCAGCATTCTGTAAAGGAATTGTTGAATACGGGAATTCAACCGGACATCCTGGTATGCCGCACGGAATATCCCATCACCATGGATATCCGCCGCAAGCTAGCCCTCTTTTGCAATGTGGATGTCAGCTCGGTAATCGAGGCGATGGATGCTGAGAGCATTTACGACGTGCCGCTGCTGATGCTTAAGGAAAAGCTGGACGCCACCGTGATCACCAAATTACGCCTCAAAGATCGCAAGGAGCCCAACCTCGGGCCGTGGAAAAACTTTCTGGGCAAACTTAAAAACCCCACCCACGAGGTGACCGTGGGCTTAGTCGGGAAATACAACGAATTGCAAGACGCCTATAAATCCATCCACGAGGCTTTCGTTCACGCCGGCGCCACCAACGAGTGCCGGGTCAAGGTGCGTCCCATTCATTCCGAAACCCTGGAGGACGATTACGAGGATTTTTCCAGGCGTTTGGGCGATCTCGACGGGATACTGGTGGCGCCGGGTTTTGGCGAGCGCGGGATCGAAGGTAAGATCAAGGGCATTCGCTACGTGCGCGAAAACAAGATTCCCTTTTTCGGTATTTGCCTGGGGATGCAATGCGCGGTGGTCGAGTTTGCCCGCGATATCGTCGGCCTGGATGGCGTCGCCTCCACCGAAGTCGATCCGCAAACCCCGCACCCCATCATCGATCTGATGCCCGAACAGAAACAAATCACCGCCAAAGGCGGTACGATGCGATTGGGCGCTTACAGCTGTGAGCTCAAGCGCAACTCCCGCGCTCAAAAAGCCTACGGCACGCTTCGCGTCAGCGAAAGGCATCGCCACCGCTACGAATTCAATAACGAATACAAAGAACAACTCGAACAGTCGGGACTCATGCCCACCGGCTATAACCCGGATTCAGGCCTGGTCGAAATCGTCGAACTGCGCGACCACCCCTGGTTTGTGGGCGTGCAGTTTCATCCCGAGCTCAAAAGCCGGGTCGAAAAGCCCCATCCGCTCTTCGTAGCTTTTGTGCAAGCGTGTATGGAGTATAAGTACCGGCCAGAAGAATTGAGCGGGGCGGTGAAGCAGGATTAAATGCATGTTGCTGTGTGGCGGTGATCGAGACACAGCAACACAGCAACACAGCATAATCAAGTTCATGCGCAAACGCACGCTCCAGGAACTCAATCGTCTCACCGTCGAGGTCTACCGGCAGCAGGAAAAGACGCCCGTCGTGCTGGTGCTGGATAATATACGCTCTGCGCTAAACGTCGGTTCGGTCTTCCGCACGGCGGATGCCTTTGCGCTGGAAAAGGTGTACCTTTGCGGTATTACCGCCAAGCCGCCCCACCGGGAAATCCTCAAAACGGCCATCGGGGCCGCCGAATCGGTGGATTGGGAATACTGGGAGGATATTGGCCAACTCGTGGAAGCGCTACGCAAAGCAGGTTACCGGATCTGGGCGGTGGAGCAGGCGGAGGGCAGTACCCCTTTACAGGATTTTCAACCCGCTGCGGGTGAACAATACGCCTTGATCGTCGGCAATGAAGTACGCGGGGTCTCGGAGGTCGTCATGGATCGGCTGGATGGCGCCTTGGAAGTGCCCCAATTTGGGACGAAGCATTCGCTGAATGTAGCGGTTTGTACGGGGGTGGTGCTTTGGGAGGTGATGCGGAAGTTGCGGTTGTGACGCTGAGAGGGGCGCGCAGCACCACCTCCCAGCATCCTTTACATTACAAAAACTAAAACTATATCCCTGCATGCATTGGCTCGTCAAAGAAGAACCCGATTCCTACAGTTACGACGATTTAGAGCGCGAAGGCAACGTCCGCTGGGTGGGGGTGCGCAACTACGCGGCGCGCAACAACCTGCGAAAAATGAAAGAAGGCGATCTGGTATTTTATTACCACAGCCGCAAGGGGCTGGAGATTGTGGGCGTGGCCCGGGTCGCCAAGGAAGGTTATCCCGATCCTACCGCCGAGAAGGGCGACTGGACGGCCGTAGACCTGCAGCCGGTCAAAAAGCTCAACCGGCCGGTATCGTTGAAGGCAATTAAAGCAAGCCCGGAACTACAGGAAATTCCGCTGGTGCGCATCAGCCGCCTGTCGGTCATGCCCATCGAGCGGGAAGCTTTTGAGCGGATTTTGGAGATGGCCGAAACGAAGTTGTGAAAAACGTGGACGAATGGATGATTCGCGCCTTACGGCCCTCATCTTTGAAAGGATAAATGTATTGCAACCCGCCCTCCCATCCATTCATCCACTTACACCAAACACCCAACGCCACCATGTCTTTAGTTTCCGAGGCACTAGCTAACCCGGATGATGCATGAATTGATCTATTACGCGGCGCCATTCCTGGCCGTCCTCGTCATTCGCCGCTCAACGTATCCAGGGATACGCCTGCGCGGCTCATTCCTGCGAGCGACTGGGCCTGGCAACCATTTGCGCCGCTGACTACGAAAAACTCATGCATAATCTGGGCTAAAGACCTTTCGCGTTTCATGCCTTTTATGACGATGTGGTTTGTGCCGGCGCCGGGCATTACCGAGGCCTACATTATGATGGCTTACAGTGTGGAGAAACTGCTGGGCAACCGGGTGCGGTTATTGTCGAGCCAGTTTAACCGGATGGTGCGGGTGCGGTGAATTCACACCAACAAATCGAATAACATCCGGCTATCATTTAGCCCCACGTAATTGATGGCGTGTTCATCCATACGCCGCAACAACGCTTGGTAATCTTCGCTTTTATGCACTTGAATTCCCACCAGCGCGGGACCGGATTCCCGGTTGTGCTTTTTGGTGTATTCAAAATGGGTGATATCGTCATTGGGGCCGAGGACGTTGTTGAGGAATTCGCGCAGGGCGCCCGCGCGCTGTGGAAAGCGGATGATGAAATAGTGTTTGAGCCCTTCGTAGAGGAGCGAGCGCTCCTTGATTTCTTCGGTGCGGGTGATGTCATTGTTGCCGCCGCTGACGATGCAGACGACGTTTTTGCCCGCGATTTGCGTGTGGTACTGGTCCAGGGCGGCGATGGTGAGGGCGCCGGCGGGTTCTACGACCAGGCCTTCTTCGTTGTAGAGCTGGAGGATGGTGCTGCACACTTTTCCCTCGTCCACTAACACCATATCGTCGATGACTTGCCGGGCGATGCCGAAGGTGATATCGCCCACTTGCCTTACGGCGGCGCCATCGACAAAACCGTCGATCTGGTCCAATTTGACCCGCTCTCCGCACTGGATGGATTGGTGCATGGCGGGGGCGCCTTTGGGCTCGATGCCGATGATCTTGGTGTGGGGGCTGAGTTGTTTGAAATAACTGCCCAGTCCGGAAACCAAACCACCCCCGCCGATCCCGACGAAGATGTAGTCGATGGGGGCTTCGGTATCCTCCAGGATTTCCAATCCGATGGTGCCTTGCCCCTGGATGGTGCGGCGGTCGTTGAAGGGGTGGACGAACAGCTTACCGTTGCCCCTGGCCTCTTGCCGGGCTTCGGCGTAGGCGTCGTCGAAGGTGTCGCCGGTGAGGATGGCTTTGACCCATTCTTTTCCGAAGAGGTTGACCTTTTTGACCTTTTGTTGGGGCGTTACGGAGGGCATGTACACCCAGCCGGGCACATTCATCTTCCGGCAGGCGAAGGCGACGCCCTGGGCGTGGTTGCCGGCGCTGGCGCAGACCACGCCGTTGGCGAGCTCTTCTTTGGAGGCCATGGCCATCCGGTTGTACGCGCCCCGGATCTTGTAAGAGCGCACCGCTTGCATATCTTCCCGTTTGAGCAGCAGCTTGCAGCCGTATTTTTCCGATAGGCCGTAGTTAATTTGTAGGGGCGTTTGCTCGGCGATGCCTTTGAGGCGCATTTTGGCTTTGTAAATGTCTTCTACGGAGATGAGGTCGGGTTGGGTAACGGTGGTGTTCATGCTTGCTTTATGCTTGATTGTAGGGTTTTGCGGGCTGTTATCGGGAGACTCTCGCCAGCATCCGTTCGGCCCGGCGAGCGCAGCATCGGGAGCGCGCGCAGCCGCACTCCCCCCAGCATCATCCAAGGGTAAATTCCCGAATATCCAGCTTCAATGCTTCAGCTCTCGAGGGTAGAGGACTCTTGTTTCACTTTCACATTTTCTGGCCGCAGTTCGCGCACCGTCTTTCCCGTCTGCCACATCTCGCTGTCGCGCAATTCGCCAAGCTCTTCATCCAATTGCTCGCGATAGTTGGGTTGACTGTTGGCGTCGATAGACTTTTGGGCTTCGTTTCCGGCGGCGACGGAGTCGTAGAGCTCTTCAAAGACCGGGGCTACGGCGTCGCGGAACTTCTTCCACCAGTCGAGCGCTCCGCGTTGGGCGGTGGTGGAGCAATTGGCGTACATCCAGTCCATGCCGTTTTCGGCCACCAGGGGCATCAGGCTTTGGGTCAGCTCCTCCACGGTTTCGTTAAAGGCTTCGGAGGGGCTGTGGCCGCGTTGGCGCAGGCAATCGTACTGGGCGGCGAAGAGGCCCTGGATGGCGCCCATCAGGGAGCCGCGCTCTCCGGTGAGGTCACTGTATACTTCCTTTTGGAAAGTCGTTTCAAATAGGTAGCCCGAACCGATGCCCATGCCGAGGGCGACGACGCGCTCTTCGGCCCGGCCGGTGGCGTCCTGGTAGATGGCGTAGCTGGAGTTGAGGCCGCGGTCTTCTACGAACAGGCGGCGCAGGCTGGTGCCCGAACCCTTGGGCGCCACGAGAATAACGTCGACGTCTTCGGGCGGAACAATACCGGTGCGATCGTTATAAGTGATGCCGAAGCCGTGGGAGAAATACAACGCCTTACCCTTGGTAAGATAAGGCTTGAGCGTTTCCCAGAGCGCGATCTGGGCGGCGTCGGAAAGCAGGTATTGAATGATGGTGGCCTTTTCGGCGGCTTCTTTGATGGAGAAGAGGTTTTCGCCCGGCGTCCAGCCGTCGGCAATGGCCTTGTCCCAGGATTTGGAAGGCCGCCGCTGACCGACGATGACGTCAAAGCCGTTGTCTTTGAGGTTGAGCGCCTGTCCAGGGCCTTGCACCCCGTAGCCGATGATGGCGATAGTTTCGTCGCGTAATACTTCTTGCGCTTTGGCGAGGGGGAATTCCTCGCGGGTCATTACTTTTTCTTCGGTTCCTCCTAAGTTGATGGTAGCCATGGGTTTTTGTATTTGTTGTATCGTTGAATGGTTGATTTGTGTGTTTCCGGTAAGGTTATACTAAGATTAATGGGGTTTGGCGGATGACCAGGATAGGATGCTCATAATCATCAAGAATTTATAAGATCTATCGTGCGTCATTTTATTCTTGAATTAGTATTAGGGGCTGCATGGCCGGAGTCGGGTAGAGGACTTTGCGATTCGTGATGGAATCGAAAAACAATCCCGATCCGCGAATTTCAAATGTAAAGAGA
Source organism: uncultured Saprospiraceae bacterium (assembly GCA_964458135.1). Taxonomy (GTDB): domain Bacteria; phylum Bacteroidota; class Bacteroidia; order Chitinophagales; family Saprospiraceae; genus CAYWHT01. The sequence goes on from CAYWHT010000089.1 coordinate 6,450, forward strand.
ATGGGAGGAGCGGAGAGGGCTGGAAGGGGCGAAAGGGGGACCTTTTTTGGTTGTTTTTACGAAATCCAAGGTGAATAGTGCCTGCCTGCCCTCGGGGAGGCGGGCCGGTAGCTACGAGTTACACACCTCTTTTTAGGCAGCCTGAAGGGCTGCCATAACTAAGAAAAATGATCGTTTTGATCACGTCTGAGCCCTGTAGGGTCGACATCTCGTAAAACCCGGCGACTCCATCCTTGGGCGCTGCCCCAGGCTATAATAGTTCAGCCCTTCAGGCTGCAATCATCCCGCGGCCGATTTATGGGTAACTCGTAGCTACCGGAGGGCAGGCAGGAATAGTGCCCAAGACTGTTCAAACAACTGGGTCACCTGATTCGCAAATCCTTGATTATGAGGGCAATTAACCTTTCAACAGTAAACCTTAAGCACTATCTTCGTTCCTCGGCCGGGTAAAGAAGGTGGATGGTGGCTGTTCGATTACTACTACCGGATCACTGTTCTCCTTTCTTAGGCGGCTCCAAATACAACTCCACTCGCCGGTTGCGGGCCCGAGCCGCTTCGGAGGCGTTGGGGCTTACGGGCTCTTCTTCACCCCGGCCTTCAATGTACATTCTTTGGGAAGAGAGCCCCAGATCTATTAAATAACGGCGTACGGAAGCGGCCCGGTTTTCGGATAATTTGCGGTTGGCGCTGACCGAGCCGATGGCGTCGGTATGACCGATGATGCGGACGTGCAGGTCATTGTCTTTTAGGTAGTTGGCCACTCGCTCTAGCTCGAGGCGGGCGGAGGCGTCGAGTTCCGCTTGCGCGAATTCGAACAAGATGGGAATCGTCTGGAAGGGTTTGAGGGGGATGGGGCGATAATTGGCATCGGCTTCGACCAGGTCGATGCCCAGGGCCGTACTGTCTTGGGATAGTTTCGGGTCGGATGCATGGGAATCATCGAGGGGCTGGATTTCGTAGCTGTACGAACCGTCATCCGGAAGGACGAAGAGGTATTCCCCGGTTTCGGGATCGGTGCGCACCCGGTTGACGGCTTCCCCGGTGAGTTGGTTGCGAATGATAATTTCGGCCTCCCGCACCTGGCCGTCATCGGAGAGTAGTTTTCCGGTGATGGTCTTCACTTCCAGGGGGCGTAGGGCCGCGGGGAGCTCAATGGCGTACATGTCCTTCAATGGACTTGTGCCTTTTGTATCCGAAAAGTAAGCAGTACGACCATCCGTAGAAATGCGGAAGCCCCAGTTTTTGCCGGCCGTATTGATGGTTTTTCCCAGATTGACGGGGGTGCTCCAATTGGTCCAGCTATCGTCGAGCCGGCGGGTGACGAAGATATCCAGATTGCCATAGCCTCCCAGACCGTCGGAGCTGAAATAGAGGGTTTTGTTATCGGGATGCAGGAATGGGCAGCGGTCGACACCCGGGCTGTTGAGCAGGTCGCTCAGGGGAACGGCTTCGCCCCAGTTGCCCAGGGAGTCTCGTTGGGTAATAAACAAATCGACCCGCCCTTCTCCTTCGGGATGCCCGTCGACGGCGAAGATAAAGCGTTCGCCATCGGTGGAGAAAGCTCCCATACATTGCCAGCTCTGGCAGTTGATGGCGGGCGGCATGGCCCGGAAGTCGGTCCAGCCGTCGGCGGTCTTTTCAATAGATCCGATTTCCCCGCCGCTGAAGATGAGCAACTGATTGCCGTCGAGCGAAGTATTGACCGGAGCATGATGGGTTGTGGGATCGAGGTGGTCGAGGTGGATGGCTTCGCTCCAACTGCCGTCGGATTGGCGTTCGGAGTAATAGATTTTCTCGATAGCGGTGTTGCGGGCCCGGCGGCAGAAGAAAAGTTGTTTCCCGCTGGCGGTTATGACCGGCCAGTATTCGCTGTCGGCTTCGTAATTCAGCAGTTCGCCGCCCAACAACCGGCGCGTCAAGTTGGAGTCGGGGGGGACGATGAGCTGTTCCATACGTTGGCGAAAAGCATCGCCTTCCGGCAAAGACTGGCGAATGAATTTACGCATCGCGTTGATCCGGGCCCTTTCGTCTTTGCGCAACGCATCGAGCAAAACCCGTTGAACGGCGACCTGCAAATAAGGAGAATTCGGCATTTGCCGAAAGGCGGAAATGACTACCCGGGCGTAATCCGTAGAGACCTGCCGGACATCGGCTAGCTTGCGTTGAGCAGATTCGGGTACGGGCGGGTCCTGGGCTTGGAGGCTACAAATCGTAGACAAAAAGCACAGGATGATAAATTTAGTTTTCATCCGGGGTTATGGTTTTGAGAACAATAAGCCTCCATAATGTAAAGCTTTTTTCGAAAAAATGAAATCTTAATCCCGGTAAAGCAATACGTAGGTTTTAAATCGGGATTGCTCTCCCCGCTCTTCTAGCAGGCAATTGAGGATGAGCTCCAGCGTGCGGGTTTCGGAGCCGTCGTAGAGCAGGCCTTCCCACAGGACTTCGGTTTGGGGATAACGATCGCGGTGTGGTTTGGGGGCGATCAATAGAATTGGAGCGTCTGCTTCCCGCTCCCGAATCGCTTCCGGACTTAGGTAAGGAACGATCTTTCGTTCGGCGTAGTACGGCAGGCTGTGTAAATTCATCTCTTCCAGCAATATAGGTATTTCGGCGGGGGTCTCTTCCTTGATGGTCTTTCCGAGCGCTTCCTGCTTGCGGTATTGCTCAACAAAGGGCGATACAATCATCGAAAACAACAAGTAGATAAAGGCGAAGCTATAAAAAGGAAAGTAGGGGGGGCGCAAATAGGCAATGCGGAATTTCCATCCCGCAAAAAGCGCCAGGGGCGGAATCAGCGCTAGCAAATAATAGGCCGGATGGGCTTCAAAAATGTAAACGATTCCAAAGCAAACCAGAGAAAAAATGACCCCCGGTATCCAGTAACTCAGATCAAAGGCGATGCGCAACCCCCGGCTGCGATCCGCAATCCGCAGCATAAACCAGGCCGTGAAGAGCGACATGCCTGGATGGCCCTGTATAAAATAGGTAGGTATCTTGCCTTTGGCGGCTGTAAAAATGATCAGCATGACGATAAACCAGGCAAAGCCGAACATTAATACCCGGTGGTCATAGAATTCGCGGAAGCGCCGGGCGATTAAATAGATGAGCCCGATGTAAAAGGTCAGCGAGTAGGGCAGAAATCCCCAGGTATTGGCTTCCAGGTAGAAAAAAGGCTTGAGGGAAGCCTCCCGCGTGAAGGCCCGCCGGAAGGTTTCGTTGAGCAGGACTTCCGTGAAAGCATCGCCGTAGGTGAGCGTCATGTAAAGGATCCAACTCATGCCGATGAGCAAGGCCACCGGCAGCCCGAGCCAGAGCTTGAGCCAACCCAAATCCCGGAAAAAGGGCCGCCATTGAAAACGGTTGTAAAACAATAGGTAGGCGCCTACGATGCCGCCGATGACGATGATGTAAGGATAGCCTTTGGTTAGCACCGTTAGGCCCAGAGCGACGTAAGCCAAAAGCATATCACCGAATCGCCGCCGGTGGTAGCCCCGCAAAAACCAGAATAACGTCAGGGTAAAGAAAAAAGTAAGCGCCACGGCCGGGGAGGCGTAGCGCGCATTGATGGCGAACTGAAAGCTAAACATCATCACGATGGCGCTCACAACTCCCGTTTTACGGTCGTCAAGCAGCCGGCCGATTTGGTAAACCAGCCAGACCGTTCCCAGGCCCGTCAGGGCCGAAGGCAGCCGGATGGCAAATTCGTTTAGCCCGAATATTTTAGCCGACAGAGCGATGAGCCAGTATAGTAACGGCGGCTTGTTGAAGCGAGGCTCGTAGTTGTACATGATGTTGACGAAGTCTCCGCTTTCCAACATTTCTCGCACGGCTTCGGCGTAGAAGCCCTCGTTGGGCGTCCAGATCAGGTTGTACCCCAAATTCCAGAAGTAGGCCGCCACGGCAATCAGCCAAAATCCGGCCAGGACCCAATCATTCTGTGACCAATCGGCAAAAAAGCGTTTTATCAAGGTTGGCGACTTATGCTTTTAGTGCTTCAGGAACTAAATACCTGAGCGTTTTCGCGGCTGCTTTCGGCGATAGACTGCGCCAGCGCTCC
>CAYWHT010000090.1:0-10496 GCA_964458135.1 uncultured Saprospiraceae bacterium
ACTTTGGGGCTGTCAAAGCCCCGCCCGGCCATCAATTCTTTTTGCAGGGCCTTGTCAATGCCGATTTGGCTTGCACGCACGCCGCTACCTGTGAAGGGGATTTGCAGCTCGTTGAGTTGTTGCTGAATTTGGCCGTCTTCCCCGTAGATGCCGTGGAGGGCCAGGAAGGCGACATTGATCAGTTGCGGCAGCTCTTCGGGGGGCAGGCGGCGGCCAACTTTTTCCAACAGCCGGGCTTCTTCCTCCTCGCGGAGGGGGCCCAGACTTTCCTGGTAGATCTGAAAGTGGTGAGGGGACTGGGGCAGCGTATCGCTGGGCGGAAAAAAGTCGCGAATGGTCCCTTTATAGATATGTTGCCAATCTAGCAATATGAAATTGCGGTGACTGTCAACGAATATCGGAATGGGTTCGAAAAGTGCTTTGTTCAGATTATCATAGACCGTTCGGCCGCCGGCAAAAGCGATTTCTCGCTCGCGGGAGGGACCGCCGAAAAAGATGCCTACCTTTATTTTCATAACTTTCGCCTGTTCAACTTTATGCGGGTGATTACACCTGCTACAATTGGATACAAAGGTAGTGAACATTCTAGGAATCCTTATTAACAAATGAACCGAGAGATCCTCCGCCTGGCCATTCCCAACATCATCAGCAACGTCTCCGTTCCCTTGCTCAGCACCGTAGATACGGCCTTGATGGGGCGCCTTTCCGAATGGCACATCGGCGCGGTAGGGGTAGGCGCCATGATTTTCAATTTCATCTACTGGAATTTCGGCTTTTTGCGCATGGGCACCACGGGCATTGCCGCCCAGGCCTTCGGCCGCCGCGATGATGCGGGATTGACGGTCACGCTGGGGCGCGCCCTGGCCATCGTCCTGGCCCTGGCCGCGGCTTTAATCCTTCTGCAGTGGCCGCTGCGCGAAGCAAGCATTTATCTGATGAACATCCAAGGCCGCCAGATCGATCTGGTGGGCCGTTATTTCGACATCCGGATCTGGGCGGCGCCGGCCACGCTGGGCCTCTACGCGATGATGGGATGGTTCTTTGGCATGCAAAATGCGATCTATCCGCTGGTGCTTACCGTATTCATCAATATTTTGAATATCGGATTGAGCGTGCTCTTTGTACGGGAGTACGGCATGGACGTAGACGGAGTGGCTTACGGCACCCTCATTGCCCAGTATGCGGGCATGGTGCTGGCGCTGGGATTATTTTACTATCGCTACGGGTATTTGCTGCCCCATTTCCGCCGGCGAGCCATCCTGTTATGGGAAGAATTACAGCGATTTCTCCGGCTCAATTTCGACATTTTTGTGCGCACCTTGTGCCTGACCTTCGGATTTGGTTTTTTTTACAGCCAATCGGCCTCCGAAGGCGAGATCATGCTGGCGGTCAATGTCATCCTGCTGCAGTTGATCAATTGGATGTCTTACGGCGTCGACGGTTTCGCTTTCGCCTCGGAAGCGCTGGTCGGGAAATACGCCGGCGCCGAAGATGCTCCCCGCACCCGGCGGGCCATCACCTATACCTTTGCCTGGGGCATGGCGCTGGCCCTCCTTTTTAGCCTGGCTTACTGGCAGGGGGGGCAGCCTATCCTGCGCTTTTTTACCGACCAGAGCGATGTGCTGCGCGCCGCGCGCCCCTTCCTGCTGTGGATGGCGGTTTTCCCGCTACTCAGCACCCCTTCTTACCTTTGGGACGGCGTATTCATCGGCCTAACCGCTTCCCGTTCCATGCGCAACACCATGCTGCTGGCCTTCGCCATCTACTTGCTGACTTACTTCCTCTTTGGCCGGCAGTGGGGCAACCACGGTTTATGGTTGTCATTGCTAGCTTTTATGTTGGCGCGCGGTGCGATTCAATATTTATTTTTTAGGTGGGAAGGATTGGAACTGCGGTGAGCCCAAGCCTGGCAACCATTTTGGCTTCTCGTGACGAAGAACCCATGCATAATGCGGGCTAAAAGGTAGCGGCCACTTGCGCCCGGCCCACGTGTACGACCCGGTTGGTTCCCGTCTTTCGCCCTTCGTAACCAATACGCAGGCGCAGGCCGTTGGCAAGCTGGCGGTCCAGCGTGAGTTGCCACAGGTAGTTGCGGCCGGGTTGCAGGCCGTTGAGCATGGCGAATCCTGCCGGACTGTTGGGGCGCCCTTCAAAATTGACGCGCACCAGGGAAAAGCTGGACTGCAGGGAGGTGTTGCCGGCCTGGTTGAAGGTGGCTTCCAGTTCCAACTCGTGTCGCAGCGCCGCTTCTCCTTCCGCGGGCAATACATTGAGCTGGGATTCGAATACGTAATTGAACGCCGTACGGAACCGGCGGTTGGGTAAAAAGGTGAGTTGGGGCTCCAACGACCAAAACCGGATGTCGTAATCCTTGTTGTTGAATTGCTCCGAATCGTTGGTGCGTTGCCCGCGGCTCAGGGTCAGCCGGCTACTCCAGCCGTCCGACAGGTTGACACGCCCCTTGAGGAACTGTTCCTTGCGTTGTCGGCTTTCGAAGCCCGTAGTCTGTACAAATTTATTGGTGTTGCTGGTGGCGCCCAACCGGATGTCGTACTTGGGATCGGCGCGGTTGAAAAAAAGGATATTGCGGATGCCAGATTGCAGGGCCACCAAAGCCGTATCGGCCACCTCCAGTTGAAAGGGGTTCCAGGCGGATATCGCAGCATTTTCCCGGGTTTTCCGATTGACTTTCAGGCTGGATTGGCTGGAAAAGCGGCTGAGGAATCCCTTGATTCCCGCTGCGCCGAACCACACGGCTTTGGGATTGAGCTGCAGGCTTTGGTTGACGTTGACGAAGTTGCTCTGAATGAAATCATCGGTAAAGGTAGTCACCTGCACGAAGTCGGCAATATCGGGAAAAGGAGCGGGCTCCATTTCGTTGGGCTGGATGACGCCGTCTTGGTTGAAGAGGGAGTCGAGCCAGATATGGGTGCCTTCCCCTTTGTTGACCCGTACGTAGGTAAATTCCAGTTTGGGTTCCTGGCCGGTTCCGAGTTCGTAGGTGGTGCTGGAACGCAGGGCCCCCTTCCAAAGGGTGAGGCCTAAATCGGTGCGGCCGAGCAGCGTTCGTTTGGGTTGCTGGGCGGTCAGGGAAGAGTCGGTGACGCTGAGTTGGCGGTAGGTGAAGTTGCCGCCGACGCGCAAGGCTTTTCCCGCACGCCAGTTGCCGGACAGCTCCATTTCCTCGGCCCGCGTGTTGGCCGTAAATCCTTCGCTCCGGGGGGCAAAGTCCAGGCGGTTGGAATAGGCGGCCTCCAATTGCAAGGGTTGGTCGGCGGGGCTTTTGACGAAGAAGCGGTGCAGGCGGTAGTGAAAGCTGCCGGCGGAGAGGGTGTCTTTGGCGGTGTTGAGCCTTTGGTTTTTTTCCAATTCGCCGTAGGCGCCCAGTTGCCAGTTGCCGATTGCCGCGAGCGTTTTAGTCAGGCGCAGTCGGGGGCGTACGAAGCGGTCGCGTCGGCCTTCATTTTCGGCTTGCAGCCAGCTGCCCTGGCCTTCTACCGCCAGGCCGGCCACATCCATCCGGATGGCGGCTTCGTGGCGCCAGCCCCGGTACCGGCCGTCGCGTTGAAAAGCACGCAGCCGGTAAGACCATTCGCCGACGGATTGCCGCGTCAGGTCGATGTGCAGGCCGTAGAGGTGTTCGTTGGCGGGATCGACGGCGCCCGCGCCCTGCCGGTCGGCAAGGCTCCAATTTCTCAAGAATTCGGGATTGCGGTAGGGGCTGAAGGTTTGGAAGTTGCGCTGTACGAATTCGTAGTTGACCCGGGTATTGAGCGCCCACTGCTCGTTGATCGGAAAGTTGCGGTACAATTCGGAATAAGCCGCCACGCCCTGATCGTTGGCCGCCCCGACTTCGGAAAACCGGTTTTGATCCAATTGGCTGAAAGAAACTTCGGCCCGGTAGCCGCTGCGTTGATCGAATTGGCCTTCGGCGCCCGCCGTGATCATGCGTTGTTGTTGGGGGGGCGTCAGTTGAATGAGGGGGGCGTAGGCGCCGCGGCTGCGGCAGGTGAGCGGGTCGGGGGCCGTCCAGCGGTACACCCGCTCGTTGGCGCCGGCGGATTCGTCGAGTTCGTAGTTTCCGTTGCCCGGCCCGACAAAGGAAAAGCGGGCGGTGAATTGGGCGCGTTCGGGATCCGTGGTGAAGACCAGGATGGTGTCTCGCCGGCCACAGGCCAGCAGGGTGTCGATTTGCCGGTAGGCGGCTTGCTGTTCGCTAAAAGTTTCCAACGTATCGAGGCTCGGCACGAGCGCGGGTTGGTCACCGGCTTGTTGCAGGGCCAGGCGCTGGGCGGAAGTCAGTGACTCATTGCCCGCCAGATTGCGCCCATCCTGCTCGCTAATCAAGTTGACGTAAAAGCGCCCCCCCTCGTGCCGGTACTCCGAACGCAAGGCGTACAACGAGCGATTAAAGCTTTGGGTGGCGTATTCAAATTCCAGGACGATGCGGCGATCTTTCGTAATGAGTTGGCGACTGGTAAAGGTGAGCTCTGCGCGGTTGTAATCGATGATGTAGTCGGCGTCTCGCCCACGAACGAGGCGCTGGCCGTCGATCCAGACTTTTTCCGTGCCCGAGAGCACAATGATAAAGCGCTCGCCGTTGTTGCCCCTTAGTTTGTAGGGGCCCTGATTGCCCTCCAGGGCTTCGATGTTTTGCCGGGCCAGCTGGCCACGGGCGATGGCGATGCTGGCCTGGGTCTGCAGCTGATTGGAACCGGGCGCCGAAGTATTGCTAAAGGTAGCCCCCTGCAACTTTTTGAAAAAGTTCAGGAAGTAACTGTCGGGCGGTGAAAGTTCGTAATCGCCCGCAACTAGGCGGTTGTCGTTTTTGGATAGTTCGATGAAAACCTGGTCGAATTCCTGTAATTGCCGGGTATTGCCCTGGGGTTGCAGGGGAATGTTTTCATCGGTTAAGGCCGCTTTGATTTGTACGCCTTCGCCCAAATCGCCCGCCAGTTGTAGGTTAAAGCGGGAATTGAGCACCAAATCCTGGCTGTTGCCGAAAGAGAGACCCCGCGAAAAGCTGCCGTTGTATTCCAGCCCACGAAAATCGATTAGTGGATCGGTAGTGGCGGCAAAGGGCCGGTATTCCAGACCGATGCCGCTGCTATCGTCGGGCGCCCGGATCTGATTGGTGTCCATACCGCTCAATGGCGCATCCAGCCGGTAGGGGAGCACCCGGTAAGTAATGCGAAGCTTCGAAGGGGTATAGCCGGGTGGGAAACGCCAATGGATAAACTTTCCGGACAGCGCGTAGAATTGACTATCCAGCGTGCGCTGGGTTTGCAAGTCGAGCACTTCGATTGAGGCGGGGATGGGAAAAAGGCTGTCCAATTGCAGGCTGTCGCTTTGTGGCCGGACTTCCCGCATCCTTAAATTGGACAAATTTTCCGGTTGGGACCAGCCCCGCCAGCTCCAAAAGGACAATACGATCAATATGTAAAAGGCCCATTTTTGCATCGGCTTCTGCTCGGCGTATTCCTTCACCCTCCTTTAACGGTTCGATTTTCGAAATCTGGCCCGAAACAAAATGAAATGTATCCGTAAAAACAAAAAAGGAAGAACGCCACACAAGTGCGTCCTTCCCATTAATGAAATCACCCGACTGTTAAACGATTGTTGAATAGCCCGTCAACGGGCCGTTCGGCAATCGCCTGTTATGGAAAACGTACAACAAAGTATTAGGTTTTGTTGCAAAATCAAAATACTCTTTGGAAATTTTGTAAAAAAATTACCGGGAGGAGCCTTTAGGAGATGTCTAATATATGGCACGCATCAATCCGAGCTTAGAGGTATTCCAAAAAAATGATATATTTCTTCCGGTTCGGAAGCTACGAAATGCTTATTTTTGTTCCTAAGCCCACAAATCGCCTGAAAGCAAGTAATTTTGGGTGGCCAAAAACCGCCGGGTTTGGGATACCGTCCGGTCCTGATGTGAAAAGCCATTAGGTAGATTCCGGCCTAGTTCCCGAAGCACTAGATGGCCGCAGTCATTCCTACCTCCTACCCCCTCCGGATGACCGTTCTTGCAATAATTGTCCCATTGATCATAAACAAATCATAATCTAGAAATTATGAAAAAACTTTTACCTACAGTTATGCTTCTTCTGTTTGCCCTGTCGGCTTTAGGGCAGGAGCAGGAAACGGATGTTCAAAACTACCGCACTTTTGACGGGCGGCACAACAATCCGGAACATCCGGAATGGGGAGCGGCTGGATCGCATTTGTTGCAAACTTTCGGATTGTATTACAGTGACGGCATTTCCGCTCCCGCCGGCGCCGGCCGTCCGAATCCCCGGGAAGTTAGCAACCAGATTTTTGCCCAGGACCGGGATTTGAGGGATCCCATGCGGTTGAGTGATTTCTGCTGGGCTTTCGGTCAGTTTCTGGATCACGACATCGGATTGACGCCCGACGGCGAGGAGATGGCCTTGATTCAGGTTCCGGCGGGTGATCCCTGGTTTGATCCTTTCGGGCAGGGTAGCGCGGTTATCCCGATGCACCGCAATCTGTTCGATCCGGCTACCGGTACGGGGCCTGACAATCCGCGCCGCCATCCGAACGTCATCACCGCCTTCATCGACGCTTCGGCCGTTTACGGGTCGGATGAAGCGCGCGCCGATTGGTTGCGTACCTTCGAAGGCGGAAAATTGAAAACTTCGCAAGGTAACCTTTTGCCTTTTAATACGACGACGGGCGAATACGACGCCCCCGTAGATCACAGCGCCCCCGAGATGGACAATCCGGTGGGCATGTCGGAGAAGCTTTTCGTGGCCGGCGATGTGCGGGCCAATGAAAACCCCTTGCTGCTTGCTTTTCACACTTTATTTGTGCGGGAACACAACCGGATCTGTGAAGAGTTGGCGGAAGAGCATCCCAACTGGGAGGACGAACAGCTCTACCAACACGCCCGCAAAATCGTTGGCGGCATTATTCAGGCAATCGTGTACGAAGAATATCTACCCGCCATGGGGATTGAACTCCCCGAATACCAGGGTTACGATCCTACCGTGCGCCCGCAACTCACTAATGTGTTTACCGCCGCAGCTTTCCGGATGGGGCATACCTTGTTGAGCAACAAGATGCTGCGCATGGATAAATTCGGTCGTTCGATGGAGGCGGGGAATGTCCTCCTGCGCGACGGCTTTTTCAATCCGCAACCGGTGATGGAAACGGGAATCGATCCCTTCTTTCAGGGTATGGCCTCCCAGATGCAGCAGGAGTTCGACGCCAAGTTGGTGGATGATGTGCGCAACTTTCTCTTTGGTCCTCCGGGGGCGGGTGGTTTGGATTTGGCCTCCATCAACATCAATCGGGGCCGGGAGCGCGGATTGCCCGATTACAACACCATTCGGCGTGAGCTTGGCCTGCAGCCGCTTCATTTCTTCTTTCAATTTTCCTACGATCCCATTATAGCGGGGCGTCTCAGCCGCCTTTATGGTGATGTCAATAATATCGACGGCTGGGTGGGCATGCTGGCGGAGCCCCGCATGCGCGGCAAACTTTTCGGGGAAACCATCAACGCTATTCTTTCCCGGCAATTTGCGGCCTTGCGCAACGGCGACCGCTTCTTTTATCTCAATGATCCCCTCTTATCCAAAAGTGAAAAGACGGCGATTCGCAAGACGCGGCTGAAAGACGTCATCATGCGCAATACGGATTTACTCGTGATGCAGGACAACGTCTTTGAATCCATGCCGTACGCCCAAATTTGCGAGCACAACCTGGTCACGGTAAGCGGCGAAGTGCAAAATCCCAACGGCCAACCGGTAGCGAACGTCGCCGTTAATTTGATGATGGGTGACGACAACCGTCCCATGACCAGGGAAAGTGAAAATGACGGAAGTTTTGTATTCGGAGAAATACCCGGATGCGAAGTGCATGGGCTATTCTTTGAAAAGAGCGGCAAAGCCAACGAAGGCGTTTCCACCCTCGATTTGATCTACATTCAACGGCACATTCTAAGTATCGACCCGCTGGACTCGCCCTACAAGATGATCGCCGCCGATGCCGACGGTTCGCACCACATCTCTACGCTCGACCTGATCAACATCCGGAAAGTGATTCTGGGGATTGTCCGTGACATGCCCGGCGGGCAAAACTGGCGCTTCGTCAAAAAAGACCCCAAAATGGAAGCTTCCGAGCACCCCTTGCAGGAAGAGATTACCGAGGCGCTTTATTTTGACCTGCTCGGTGAAAATATGGACGTTACTTACGTGCTCGTAAAAGTTGGCGATGTGGATGGCAGTTTTGCTTCCCAAAAGCTCGCATCGGAGCGGGGCATTGAGCCCCGCTCGAAAAAAGAGGCGCTGCAACTACAGTTGAACGACCGGGAGCTGATTGCCGGAAGTTTGTACGAAATACCGGTTGAGCTGGCCTCCGCCAAAGATCTCGCCGGTTTTCAGTTTAGCCTGGCATACCGCCCGGAAACGCTGGAATTGGACGGTATCGACTACGGCAACCTTCCCAACCTGGGCCCCCAAAACTTCGGCATTTTCGAAGAGGAAGGGCGCATTAGCACGAGCTGGAACGGCGAACAGGGCGTCGGGGAATATTTAGGCGATGACGCAACGGTGTTTACGCTGCGCTTCCGCGCCCGCCGGTCGGCCCGGCTGTCGCAAGTGTTGCGCCTGACCGAAAAAGTGGACCCCCTCGCCTACAATAGCGCATTCGACCAGGCGCCGGTTGAACTTCAGTTTCTCGGAACCGCAACCCCTACCGAACAGGTAACCGTAGGCCAGAACCGGCCGAATCCGTTTAATAAGTCAACCGTCATTCCTCTAAACTTGCCCTACAGCGGCAACGTGCGGCTCACCATCTTCGACCTTTCCGGAAAGGTAATACTCGACGATTCCCGCTATCTGCCGGGTGGACAAAATGAATGGGTGGTCGATTATCGCATGTTCCCGGGTGCGGGCGTCTATTACTACGAAGTGGCGACCTCCGAAAAGACGGTAAGCCGGAAGATGTTGCTGCAGGAATAGTGGCTTTGGGTGGCAGGTGGAAAGTAGAAGGAAGGCGCTATTTGGTAAAGTGGCGCCTTCCTTTTGCTTTGATAGGTCTTGTGCTGTCAACGCCATCCGCCGGCGCCCCGTCCAACACTAACGACCAACCACCCGCCGGTGCTTCCATCGCTTATGGCTCCACAACCAATCCGGCGGGTATTCCCGGATGATGCTTTCCAATTTGGCGGCGTAAGCCTGGGTGACGGCCCCTTCCGGCATCGAGGCCGGTTTTAGGCAGATCGGTGAAAACTCAATTTCGTAAAAGCCGCGCCCAACCCGGCGCGTATCGTAGTAATAGACCGGCAAGTTGCCGCGGCGGGCAATTTTGTCGGCGCCGTGGAGAAAGGGCGTCTCCCGGCCCAAAAAATTGACCCAGTGAGCATTGGCTAAATCGGAAGGCGTTTGATCGGCAATTAGAAAGAAGGCGGCGGGCGCGTCTTTGTACTCCAACAGGGCCCGGCCCGTTTGCTTCATCGGGCAAAGCACCATCCCCCATTGGGAGCGCAACCGCTTGAAATAGCCCTCCACCAGTTTATTTTTGATGGTTTTGTAGATGCCAACGGTTTGGTGATCGCAAAACAATTGGAAAGCCAAAGCGCCCCATTCCCAATTGACGTAGTGGCTGCCCAATACGAGTATGGATTGGTTGCGGGCGTAGTCTTCGCTAAACAAGTCCGGGTTGCGAATGTAAAAACGCCGCCTTACCTCCGCTTCACCCATCGTTAGCCCTTTTATGCTCTCCAGCGCGATATCCGAAAGATTGCGGTAAAAAGCCCGCACGGCTTTCTTAACCTCCGCATCGGTGTATTCGGGAAAGCTGGCACGAATATTGCTAGATATAATTGCGTAGCGATACCGGACCACATCAAACAGAATAAAGAACAGCAGGTCGGCCAGACGAAAGGTCAACCAAAAGGGAATAACCGAAAACAGAGCCGCCAAAAAACGAAATGCGTAATAACCCAAATAATCGAAAAAGGAAGGGCGTCGTCGTTTCATGGAAAAGCGCAATTAAAAAACAAGCGCCCAAAGGTAAAAATATGGCGCCACTTTCTCTACCGGAACCACCGCTATCGCAATGCGTTTTTTCTTTGTTTGACAATACATTGAAATTTAACTAATTTGCTCAGGATTGAATGCCCGAAAATGCTTCAGTAAATATTATAATTAACGAAAACTCGTTTCGTCATCTCCGTTTTTGTAGTTATTTTTGTTGCGGATGTAAGCCACAGCACATCGATCTATTCCTCCCGGATCGAAGATCATTTCTAGTAGTTGAACAAAGATATTTTCGGGATTGCGGCAGCGTGTTGTAAGATTCTGCGGTGCACACCCATGGTGTGTCCCTAAGGAAGCCGACGAGCATGCGCCTCGTCAGGCTATCGAATCCACCATTGCCAAAACGAGCAATGAGCACGAACCGACCCCGCAAAAAACCATTTATAGTCTGACAACCCAAAATTTGTGAATTCTGACTTGCTCTTTTTCCGC
>CAYWHT010000091.1:0-10478 GCA_964458135.1 uncultured Saprospiraceae bacterium
GTCAAGTACGAATACTGGGCCGGTTACTTGCGAGCCCTGCACTCGAAGGCTATTCCCACCATTTTGATCTCCGCCCTGTTTCGCCCCCGGCAAATTTTCTTTCGCCCCTATGGCGGCTTTTTTCGCCGGCTACTTCCCCTCTTTCACCGCATTTTCGTACAGGATGAGCAATCGGCCGTTCAGTTGGAAACGCTGCGCATCAGCCGGTATGAGGTAGCCGGCGACACGCGCATCGACCGGGTACTGCGCATCGCCGAAGGCGCCGATGAGTTTCCTCTGGTCACGGCATTCGCGGAAGCGCATAAAATATTCGTGGCCGGTAGCACCTGGCCGGCCGACGAAGACGTATTGGTTCCCTTCTTCAACGAGGGCTTGCCGGAAGACTGGAAGGCCATCATTGCGCCCCACCAGATCAAAGAAGCCGGTTTGCGGCGACTGGAAGGCCAGCTTACCCTGCCCGCAATGCGCTTCAGCAAGGGCGGCGAGCCATCCGTAAAAGACAGCCGCGTGCTGATCATCGATAACGTGGGCATGCTATCGGCCCTTTACCGTTACGGGCATCTGGCTTATATCGGAGGGGGGTTCGGCGCGGGCATTCACAACACCCTTGAGCCTATGGCCTTTGGGCTACCCGTCTTCTTTGGCCCGGCCTACCGGAAATTTACCGAAGCGGTGGCCAACGTGAAAAATGGCGGCGCCTTCGTCGTCCACAACGGGCGGGAGCTCGAAAAATGCTTCCGCCAACTGGAACAGGGAGGGCCTTACGGCGCCGCTTCCCACGCGGTGCGCCAGTTTCTTTCCGAGAACCGGGGCGCCAGTGAGCGGGTGGTGGAATGGATAAGCCGGGAACTGGAACAGGGTGAAAAGCCATAGAAACTGGAAGCCCACCTCCAGCTATGGAGGTTTCTATTTTTCATACTTAATCCGGGTTAAACCTCTGGAAGGCGCTAACTTTTGCTACCTTTATCTCCTGATTTTGCGGAAACAAACCTTTTCGATCGGCAAATGGTGTATTCGTCAAGTATTTTCGATGCTTTCAATAAGATGAATGTTTTGATCGTAGGCGACGTGATGATCGATCGTTATCTGAGGGGCGATGTCAGCCGGATTTCTCCCGAAGCGCCGGTGCCCGTCGTGCAGCTGGAAGATAGCGACAGCCGGCTGGGAGGAGCGGCCAACGTAGCGCTCAACGTGCGCGCCCTGGGGGCCACCCCCTTGCTTTGCAGCGTGATTGGCGACGATCCCGAGAGCGATCATTTTTTGGATCTCTTGCCCCGGCACGGGCTTTCCGAAAGGGGCGTCTTAAAGTCCGGACAGCGCCCCACCACCGTCAAAACGCGCATCATGGCCGGGGGGCAGCAACTGCTTCGGGTAGACCGGGAACAAAGCATGGACTTGACCCAGCAAGAGTCCAGGCTGCTCGTGGAGCGCATCCGCCAAATCCTGGAAGATCGGGACATCCACGTCATCCTTTTTCAGGACTATAACAAGGGAGTGCTCACCTATAAGATCATCCGGGAAGTCATCCTGGAAGCGATCAAGCGCGATATACCGACTGCGGTAGATCCCAAGTTCCATAATTTTTGGTCTTACAAACACGTCACTCTTTTCAAGCCCAATTTGAAAGAGGTGCGGGCGCAATTGGCGGATGTCAACCCGGAGACTGCTTCGCTATTGCGGGCGGCGGAGCGCCTGCGGACGACCCTGGGCCAACAATCCACCCTGATCACCCTCTCCGAGAAAGGCCTATTCTACGAAACCGGCGGCAAGGGGCAAATCATACCGACGCAGACGCGCTCGGTGGCCGACGTCTGCGGCGCGGGTGATACCGTCATCAGTATTGCCGCCCTGGGATTGGGCCTGTCGTTGAATATGGAAGAGATTGCCCTGCTGTCCAATATAGCCGGCGGCCAGGTTTGCGAACGGGTGGGCGTGGCGCCCGTGGATAAGGGCCAACTCCAGCAAGCGTACGAAAAGCTGAAAACTTCCTCTATTTAAGCCTGGAAAGATTGTCACCCACGCCTTTTGCAAAGCGGGTGACGATAATTTTCGGACAACTGGCTTTCCCGGCATATTAAACCTATCTTTCCCGCGTTTTAAATCCATCAATCACAAAATAGCTATAAACTTATGTTAAGAACTTGTACCCTGTTTTGTACACTCCTTTGCTTTTCCCTTGCCTTGAACGCCCAGGAACTATTTTTTTCCGAGGATTTCGCGGGCGGTCTTCCCCCGGAGTGGACCCCCGTCAAGGTACTCGGCAACGAACTTCCCTCCGCCAATTGGCAGTATACCACGGTAGGCCCTACCGGTGAATTCCGCACCCAGGCGCTGGCTTCCGAAACGGCGGGCAACGGGTGGATGCTTTTTGACTCCGACCTGAATTGTAATATCAACGTCGGTCAGGATGCCTGGTTGATCTCTCCGGCCATCGACGCCTCTAACTTAAACGAGGTCTTCCTGCGCTTCCAAACCCTGTACGCCCGCTTTAGCGATAAAGTATTCATCCGGGTAGGCACCGACACTACCGATCTTCAAAGCTGGGATAGTATCGATCTCTTTCCCGACCTGACCAATAATCAATTTAGTGACGGCTCCAGCATCAATTCGGGCCCCCAGCTCAACCCGCAGATCGTTACGGCCGATCTCACGCCTTTCGCTGCGGGCGAATCCGAAGTTTACTTCGCCTTCCAGTTTCTTTCCGACGCCTCCACCCAAGTAGGCCAGGCGGCTTTCGGCTGCGCTTACAACTGGCAGATAGACGATGTGGAGCTCTTCGACAGCGAACCCGTAATCGCCAATGACCTGGCCATCACCCAATACCGCTTTAATGCCGATTTTCTAACACCCGTGGCCCACCTGCCCGATACCGTCGACCTGATCATGACCCTCGAAAACCAGGGTGCGCAGACTCAAAGCGACATCACCAATGAGGTAGTCGTCATCAATGCCCAGACCAATGACACCGTGCACACCTCCACCCAGGTTTTGCCTTCGCTGGGGCCGGACTCTTCTCAGGTAATCGTCTTTGATCCTTTCCTGCCTCCCAAGTCTCCAGTCGGGTACATCATCAATTACGAAACGAGCGCTTCCGGCGTGGAGGAAGAAAACCCCGGCAACAACCGGATTTCCACTGGCTTCATTACCAATGACCAGGACGAGTTCTGGAAAGATGACGATGTCGTCCTCAACGCCACCCAACCCAATATGGTTGCTAACGGACAAACCTGGGAGATCGGCAACATCTACACCATCCGGGAAGAAGGCTGGGAGGCCACTCAGGGTATCTTTTCGGTGGCCAGTAATGACGACAGCCACATCGGCGAATCGATCAACCTTTTTCTCTACGAAGTCATCCCCGATGACAATCCCGGCATCACCAATGAAGACCTTACGGCCATCGGCTTCGCCACCTATAACTTTGACGTTCAGGATACCAGTTTCGGATTATTCGAGGCCGACCTCGTCGACCTGGAAACCTCCGAGCCCGGGGTGGCCCTGCAGGCCGACCGCAGTTACATCCTGACCGTAGAATATACGCCCGCTATGTTTGCCCCCTTCAGCGAGCTGCCCTACTTCTACGAGGTAGCCACCCTGGTCAATAACGGGCAATGGTTTGATGGCGGCTTCGGCGAAGAAACCACCGCCCAGATCCGGTTGCGGGTGAACAATACTTCGGTATCCACCCGGGATGTGACCCTTCCCGAGAGCAGTCTCAACATCTACCCCAACCCCGTGGGCGCCCAACTGCAGATGGCTTTCGATCTGGAAGCTTCCACCAAGCTGCTGCAGGTGCAGGTCTTCGACCTTAGCGGGCGACAGCTGGCCAGCCGCGAATACCAAAATGTACAACGCCAAACCCTCAACCTAAATACCGAACAGCTGCCAACGGGCTCCTACCTGTTGCGCGCGCGTACGGGTGAGGGGATGATCACTAAGCGGTTTGTGAAGCAAAAATAGACCGGGAGGTAACGGATTTTTCGGATGACTGGGGTTGAAAGATGACCCGGATGATAATGGATCGATCAGATTGTCTATTGCTTTTTACAGGAGTCGCTGCCCCGTTTCCCCCTTTTTCCGTTCTGCTGACGGGAAAGGAAACGGGGCGGCGGCCTCTAAGAATAGTGAGGGGTAGCTCTTGCGGTGCTTTTACAGTTAACAATTCAACTTCGCCAGCGATTCTTCCAGGCTTTTGATTTTCGCTTCCCCATCGGCCAGCTTTTGACGTTCTTTTGCCACGACCGCTTCGGGGGCGTTATTGACAAATTTCTCGTTATCGAGCTTTTTGCGCACCTTACTCACGAAGCCTTCGTAGTATTCCAAATCCTTTTGCAGGCGTTTGCATTCCTCTTCAGTATTGACTTGCTGATTGAGCAGGACGTAAAATTGCTCCGTACCGGCGAGGAAGGAGACGCTGTTGGCTACTTCGGCATCGGTGAATGAAAGTTCGGAAAGGTTGGCCATTTTACAGATCATGCTTTGCAGTCCTTCCCGCCCGAGGAGGGCTTCAGCGGCTGGGCTGCGCTGGGCGTAAACCTTCAGCGCCTCTTTCATCTTGATGCCGTTGTTGTTTCGGGTGTCCCGCACGTTGGCTACGATGGCCTTGGCCTTTTCCACGCTTTCGATCAGGGCTTCGTCGTAGGGACCCGCTTCGGGATAGCGGCTGACCACGCAATCGTCGCCGGCTTTCCGCTCGCGCAATTGGTGCCAGATTTCTTCCGTGATGAAGGGCATAAAGGGGTGCAGCACCGTCATCAGCTTTTCGAACAGCCCCAGGGCGTGGTTTTTCGTAGCGGCGTCGATGGGGGCGCCATAGTCCGGCTTAATCATTTCCAGGTACCAGGAGCAGAAGTCATCCCAAATAAATTTGTACATCGCCATGAGGGCTTCCGACAGGCGGTAGGTTTGGTAACTGTTGCGGACTTGTTCGAGCATCCGGTTGAATTTATGTTCGATCCACTGGCCGCCCAGCCGGTTGATGGCTGCATTGGAGGCGTTGGGGGCCTCCTCCCATCCCTGAATGAGCCGCAAGGCATTCCACATTTTATTGCAGAAGTTGCGGCCTTGCTCGCAGAGTTTACTTTCGTTGCGCACGGTTTTGGTTTCCGGATCGAAAGGCGCGTCAAAGACGATATCGTTTCCGGCGGCCGTGCTGGCCAACATGCCGAAACGCACCCCGTCGGCGCCGTAGGTTTGGATGAGTTCCAAGGCATTGGGCGAATTGCCCAGGCTTTTGCTCATCTTGCGGCGCCGGTTGTCGCGCACCATTCCGGTGAAGAAGACGTCGTGGAACGGCTGCCGGCCTTTACGGGCTACCAGCTGCTCACCCAGCAGCTCTTCCGACCACTCGTATCCGGCCATGATCATTCGGGCGACCCAGAGGTAGATGATGTCCCAAGCCGTAACCAGCACGTTGGTGGGATAGTAGTACGCCAGTTCATCCTGCCGTTCAAAGCCGTCAAAAACGGAGATGGGCCACAACCAGGAAGAAAACCAGGTATCGAGCACGTCTTCGTCCTGTTGGAGGTCATTTATCGTCAGATTAGCTTTTCCGGTTGCCTTTTGGGCTTGTTCGAGGGCTTCGTCGGCGGTTGCGGCAACGAAGATCTGGTCTTCGTAGTACCAGGCGGGAATGCGGTGGCCCCACCACAGTTGACGGGAAATGCACCAGTCGCGCACATTCTCCTCGCGTAGCCAGCTGTAAAACATATTCCAGAAATGCTCGGGGTAGAAGGTGATGTCGCCGCTGCGCACCGCCTCCAGCGCAGTTTTGGCGAAGCCCTCCATGGCTACGAACCACTGTTCGGTCAGTCGGGGCTCGACGATGGCGTCGGTGCGCTCGGAGCGTCCTACTTTGTTTTGGTAGTCTTCGACCTTTACGATCTGACCGGCGGCTTCCAGGTCTTTGGCAATCAGTTTGCGAGCTTTGAAGGCATCTGCGCCTACGTACAGCTGCGCCGCCTCGCTCATCGTCCGGTCGGGATTGAAGAGGTCGATGATTTCCAGGTCGTGCTTTTGGCCGATCTCGTAATCGTTGGGATCGTGGGCGGGGGTAATCTTCAGTGCGCCGCTGCCAAATTCCATATCCACGTAGGGGTCCGTGATAATGGGAATGGAACGGTTGATCAAGGGTACGAGGGCGCGCTTACCGTGCAGATGCCAGTAGCGATCGTCTTTGGGGTTGACGGCAATGGCGGTATCCCCCAGAATGGTCTCGGGCCGCACCGTTGCAATGGTTACCCAGCTGTCTTTTTCGCCTTCAATCTGGTAGCGAACGTGGTAGAGGGGCGAGGATTCTTCCTGGTAAAAAACTTCCTCATTGGATAATGCGGTTTGGGCGCTGGGGTCCCAGTTGGTCATGCGCAATCCCCGGTAAATTTTTCCCTTGCGGTAGAGATCGACGAAGACGCGAATAACGGCCTTTGACAATTTGGGCTCCATGGTGAAGCGCGTGCGGTCCCAATCGCAGGAGGCGCCCAGTTTTTTGAGCTGATCGAGGATCATGCCCCCGTATTTATCGGTCCATTCCCAGGCGTATTTCATGAATTCTTCGCGGGATAGATCCGATTTTTTGATGCCCCGCTCGCGCAACATGCCGACCACTTTGGCTTCGGTGGCGATGGAGGCGTGGTCGGTGCCGGGCACCCAGCAGGCGTTTTTCCCATCCAGGCGGGCTTTGCGGATGAGTATGTCGTTGATGGTATTATTGAGCATGTGCCCCATGTGCAAAACCCCGGTCACATTGGGAGGCGGAATGACGATGGTAAAAGGCTCCCGGTCGTCGGGCTCGGAGTGAAAGTACCGCTTATTTAGCCAATGCTGGTACCATTTGGCTTCGATCTCCTTCGGGCTGTAGCGGGTGGAAAGGGTCGTCGTAGACATCTTTTGTTTCTGGTTTCTAATTATCGGATCTTATCCCCGGTTGAAAATAGGGCAAAGATAAGGGATCGCCGGTTGCCCGGCAATCGATTCATCAACCTATGCGGCGCTGCATCCAATTCAGCATATCTTGCATTACCGTTTCCTGTTCCGGTTCGTTGACCAGTTCGTGGTAGAGCCCCTCGTACATTTTCAGGCTTTTATCTTTGCTGGAAGCTCTGCGGTAGAGTTGCCGGCTGCCCTCGGGTTCGGTAAGCCGGTCGGCGGCGCCGTGCATAATCAATACCGGCGCCCGGAATTCTTCCATATCGCGCTGGATAGCTTTGGTGGTCTTGATCAATTCCGCGCCGTAGCGGGCGTAAGTCGCCCCGTGGTACACCAGCGGATCGGCATCGTAAGCGGCTACGACCTCCGGGTCGCGCGAAACGGAAGCGGAATCCAGCTTGATGGTTTTTACTTTGGGCAATAACGCCCCGGCTAAGCCGGCGATGCGCTGAAGAAAAGGGGAGATGTCTTCACCCAACTTTAGAGCGGCCCCACTCAGCAACACGCCCCGCACCTTCGGCGCCCGGGTCAGCACGTAACGCGTAACGATTGCTCCGCCGGCACTGTGGCCAAACAAAAACACCGGCGCCCGCCCGGCCGCCGTACGCACCGTATCCAAAACGCGGGTGAGGTCCTTGAGGTGCAATTCAAAACGGGCAATATACCCCCGCAGCCCGGAAGAACGCCCGTGCCCCCGGTGGTCGTAGGCAAATACGCCAAAACCGTGATCCTTAAAAAAACGGGCCACGTGCGCGTAGCGCCCCGAATGCTCGGCGTAGCCGTGCACGATCAACAGATAAGCCGAAGGCGTACCCTCCGGCATCCACCGCTGCATAAAAATCTCGTTCCCGTCAGGGGTGCGCAGCCGCTCGGTATGGTGTTGCATAGAATAGAATGGATGAGGTTGGATTAGACTTTTTCCGTCGGGTGAAAAATATCCGCTTCCACCTGGTTGCGCAATAAATCCTCCATCGTTTCCCGCCGGCGGATGAGATGCGCCGCTCCCTCGTGCACCAACACTTCGGCGGGTCGGAAACGCGAATTGTAGTTGCTAGCCATCGAAAAACAATAGGCGCCGGCGTTATGCAAGCACAGGATATCGCCTTCCTGAATTTCCGAAATTTGCCGGTTGACGCCAAAAGTATCGGTTTCGCAGATATAGCCCACCACGGTGTAGAATCGCTTGCGCCCCATGGGCCGCGATACGTTGGAGATGTGGTGGTAAGTATCGTAAAACATCGGCCGGATCAAATGATTCAGACCACTATCGATGCCGGCAAAAACCGTGGAAGTAGTTTGCTTGATGACGTTGACCCGCACCAGGAAGTGGCCGGCTTCGCTAACCAGAAATTTACCGGGCTCGAAGACCAGGGTCAGATCGCGACCGTACTCCCGGCAAAAGGCGTTGAAGCGTTCGGAAATCTTGCCTCCCAGCTCTTCGATATTGGTTTCGATATCGCCCTGCTGGTAGGGTACTTTGAAGCCGCTGCCGAAGTCGATATAATCCAGATCCGGAAACTCCCGCGCGATATTGAGCAAGATCTCCGCCCCACCCAGGAAGACGTCCGGGTCCAGAATGTCGGAGCCGGTATGCATGTGCAGGCCCTCCACCCGCAGGCCGGTGGCTTCTACGATGCGCCGCACCAGGGGCACCTGGTGAAAGGAAATGCCGAATTTGGAGTCGATATGCCCTACGCTGGTTTTGAGGTTGCCCCCCGCCAGGATGTGGGGATTGATGCGCACGCATACCGGCACCTTAGGATGGGCTTGCCCGAATTGCTCCAGGATGGACACATTGTCAATATTGATGCGCACGCCCTGCTCCAGGGCTTCTTCAATTTCTTCGAGGCTCACGCAATTGGGCGTAAAAACGATATCCCGGGGCCGGTAGCCCGCTTTCAACCCCAACTCCACTTCCTGTACGGATACGGTGTCCAGGCCCGCTCCGAGCTGCCGGAATAAGCGTAAAATATTGACGTTGGATAATGCTTTACAGGCGTAATTAATGCGCAGCTCCGGTACGCTAAAAGCTCGTTGCATCCGCTCGAATTGTCGCTGAATGACCGCGCTGTCGTATACGTAAAGCGGAGCGCCGAAACGCTCCGTTAATTCCAGGGGGTCTACCCCGCCGCTGAGCCGATATCTTCCGTTTTCGATAAACATGAGTTGCTACTTATTATTATCACTGATTACTCGCTTGGGAATGCAAAGTTACATACTTGATCCTAAAGAGTCGAACCAACTGGGGTTGCGGTCTTTGGGGTTTTTTCCTTAATTACGGGCGGCATACGCCAAACGCCTTGCCTAAGGCATCTGTTTTAATGAAGTGTAAATCCTACAAACTGGAACAACGTCTGGTGACCGAAGAGGAACTCATAGCAGCTTGTAGAAAGCAGCAACGCAACGCTCAGGAAATGCTTTTCAATCGCTTTTCACCGGTGATGTTCGGAGTTTGTAAACGGTATCTCAAAAACCGGGAAGATGCGGAAGATGTGCTGATTGAGGCTTTTTATAAGGTTTTAACCAACATTGACCAGTACAAGGGACAAGGCAGTTTCGAAGGCTGGATAAGAAGAGTTGTCGTCAACGAAGCCCTAATGTTCCTGCGCCGGCGCAGCAAATTGAAATACAAGGTCGAAATCGAGGAAATCGACTTACCCAAAGCGGAAAAGATAGAATCGCAACTGGCCGCGCAGGATATCATGAAGTTGCTCGACGCTCTTCCGATGGGATACCGAACGGTTTTCAACTTGTACGTCATTGAAGGGTACAAACATCGCGAAATTGCCGACATGCTCGGCATCAGCATTAATACCTCGAAATCTCAACTCATATTGGCTAAGAAGCGTTTGAAGGAATTGATTGAAAAGGCGGAGTATCCAGGTAGTGAGTAGGCATGCGAGTTACCAAATACATTGAGCATGAAACAAAGAAAAGATTTTTTCGACATCTTCCGGGAGCAGCAGCACCTCTTTGAGGAGCGCCCGCCCCGAACGGCCTGGCGCCAGCTGGAGCGACGCCTGGATGCGCATCAGCACCGCAGCCGGGTGACGATGTACCGCTCCCTGGCGATGGTCGCCGCGGTAATGGGATTGATCGTAGTCATCACCCTGATTACCTCCCGCGTGGATCAACAACGCCAATTACTTGGCGAAGCAGAAGCCGTACCCAAACAACTGGAGGCGCTTTCCGATTCGGAAACCGGGGAGTCGCCCGAGCAAATCGTGGAATTTTCCCGCGCCTACCGGGATCGCACGTCCGGGCCCATCGTGGAGGGACAAAGGGGACAACGGCTGGTGCCGGCTAAATAAGGTAGTGGGTAAAGACGCCTTAGGGGGAGTTGGAGCTTGGAGGGAGTTGACCCTTTGGCCTGTAAATGACGAGCTATGGAACCTCCTTTCACCCTATTTTTTATTCAAGAGTAGGGCCCCTGCACCCCACTCTTGAATATGCGCCTTGTCTATCGCCAAAATAAGCTCTCGCAAACGATCATTTACTGAGTACCCTGTGTAATAAGTAGCTTTGCGCTTTGGCAGTGTCTTTTGGCGAAAGGC
>CAYWHT010000092.1:0-10396 GCA_964458135.1 uncultured Saprospiraceae bacterium
CTGGAAGTCGCCGGGATAGCGTCGCGGTGCTGGACCAGCTCCTTGTCGTTGCGGCGCATGAAGGAGTTTTCCTCCCGCAGCTGACGCAAGGTAACTACCTGACCGGGGCGCAGGCGGTTGGAATCGCCGGCTTCGGTGACGACCTTCTTGTCGAAGATCCAGTCGTTCTGCTCCATGAAGTCGTACTTTTCGACAGCCTCGCCTTCGAGGAATTGCGTATCGCCCGGGTCTTCGATCTGCACACGGCGCATCATCTGACGGACGATGACCTCGATGTGCTTATTGTTGATCGTAATACCCTGCGAGCGGTAGACTTCCTGAATGCCGTTGACGAGGTACCCCTGCACCGCGAATGGGCCTTTGATGTTAAGGATGTCGCGGGGCGCGGTATTGCCGTCGGAAAGCGGCGTGCCGGCGCGTACGAAGTCGCCGTCCTGCACCAGGATGTGCTTGGACAATCCGATCAGGTACTTGCGCTTTTGGCCATCCTTGGCGGTCACCATGACTTCGCGGTTGCCGCGCTTGATCTTGCCGAAGGATACGACGCCGTCGATCTCCGACACGATAGCCGGATTGGAGGGGTTACGGGCTTCGAAGAGCTCGGTAACCCGCGGCAGACCACCGGTGATATCCTGGATTTTACCCAGCTTACGCGGGATCTTGGCGAGCTTCTCACCCGGGCGGACCTCCTGGTTGTCTTCGATGGAAATGTAGGAGCCTACGGGCAGGTTGTAGCTCTTGAGCGTTTCCCCGCTCTTCTTATCGACGATCTCGATGGTCGGGATCTTGCGCTTGTTCTTGGTTTCAATGATCACCTTCTCGGCGTAGCCGGTCTGGTCGTCTCGCTCGATGCGGTAGGTGACGCCTTCTTCGATGGAGTCGAACTTGGCCACTCCGCCAAACTCGGAAACGATGACCGCGTTGAAGGGATCCCACTCACAGATCAACTCGCCCTTCTTCACCTTCTGGTCTTCCTTTACGTGGATGGTGGAGCCATAAGGGATGTAATGCGAGGTGTATTGCTTGCCGGAATCGGCGTCCACGATGCGGATTTCGCCGGTCCGGGAGAGTACAATATCGTTTTCTTCGCCGGCGTCGTCAACGGCTTTGGTGGTGCGAATGCCGTCGAATTCGATCTTACCGTTGAACTTGGACACGATCTCAGACTCGGCCTTGGATACCGAAGCGATGCCACCGACGTGGAACGTTCGCAGCGTCAGCTGGGTGCCAGGTTCGCCGATCGACTGGGCGGCGATGATGCCCACCGCGTCGCCTTTCTCTGAGATGCGGCCCGTGGCGAGGTTCTTACCGTAACACTTGGCGCAGACGCCGCGCTTGGTCTCACAGGTGAGCACCGAACGGATGTGCACCATCTCGACACCGATATCTTCTAGGTGACTGGCCATGCGCCGGTCGATATAATCACCGGAGCGCAAGACCACTTCATCCGTCTCGGGATGCGTGATATCGTGCAGCGTATAGCGGCCTTCGATGCGGGAAGACAAGGATTCAATTTCCTTATCGCTGTCGCGCAGCGCAGTCGTTTCGATACCCCGCAAGGTATTGCAATCTTCTTCCAGTACGACTACATCCTGAGCCACGTCTACCAGGCGGCGCGTCAGGTAACCGGCATCCGCCGTCTTCAGGGCGGTGTCGGCCAAGCCTTTGCGGGCGCCGTGGGTGGAGATGAAGTACTCCAGTACCGACAGGCCGTCGACGAAGTTGGAAAGGATCGGGTTTTCGATAATGGCGGCGCCGGTATCCCCCGACTTACGGGGCTTGGCCATCAGGCCACGCAGTCCGCACAGCTGTTTAATCTGTTGCTTGGAGCCCCGTGCGCCGGAGTCGAGCATCATATATACCGAGTTAAAGCCCTGCTTATGTTCGGAGAGCTCTTTCATCAGGGTATCCGTGATGCGGTTGTCGGCGTAGGTCCACTTATCGATGATCTGGTTATAACGCTCGTTATTGGTGATCAGCCCCATGTTGTAGTTATCCCAAACTTCATCGACTTCCGTTTGGGCTTCTTCCAGGGTATTGGGCTTAATCGTGGGCTCGATCAGGTCGCCCAGGTTAAAAGACAATCCGCCCTTGTAGGACCATAGGAAGCCCATTTCCTTGATGGCGTCGAGGAAGTCGGCCGTTACGCGGAAATTCGTTCGGGCAATCACTTCGCCGATCACCTTTTTGAGGTTCTTCTTGGCCAGCAGTTTATTGACGTAGGGTACGCTATCGGGCACCACCTGATTGAAGAGCACCCGCCCCACGGTCGTTTCGACCAGTTTCGGCTTCAACTGTCTGTTCTCATCTTCTACTTTCACCCGCACATGTACGACGGCGTGCAGATCGACTTTCTCTTCGTTGTAGGCGATCATCACCTCTTCGGGCGAATAAAAGCGGCGGCCTTCTCCTTTGACCTGAATATCATCGGTAGAGCGGCGCTCCTTGGTGATGTAGTACAGCCCCAACACCATATCTTGCGAAGGCAAGGTGATGGGGGATCCGTCCTGCGGGTTGAGCATGTTGTGCGAGGACAACATCAGCACCTGGGCTTCCAAGATGGCGGCTTGGCTCAGGGGCACGTGCACAGCCATCTGGTCGCCGTCGAAGTCGGCGTTGAAGGCGCCGCAAACGAGGGGGTGTAACTGGATGGCCTTACCCTCGATCAGTTTCGGCTGGAAAGCCTGAATCGACAGGCGGTGCAGCGTCGGGGCCCGGTTGAGCAGCACCGGGTGTCCTTTCAGTACGTTTTCGAGGATTTCCCAGATAACGGGATCCTTGCGGTCTACCAGTTTTTTGGCGGACTTCACTGTTTTGACGATGCCCCGCTCGATCAACTTGCGGATGACAAAGGGCTTGAACAGCTCGGCGGCCATGCCTTTCGGCAAGCCGCACTCGTGCAGCTTCAGGCTTGGGCCCACTACGATCACGG
The DNA here is from genome assembly GCA_964458135.1 of uncultured Saprospiraceae bacterium. Taxonomy (GTDB): domain Bacteria; phylum Bacteroidota; class Bacteroidia; order Chitinophagales; family Saprospiraceae; genus CAYWHT01. Next base: position 2,933 of record CAYWHT010000092.1, read on the forward strand.
AGCGGCCGGAATAGTCGACCCGCTTACCGAGCAGGTTCTGGCGGAAACGGCCCTGCTTACCCTTAAGGATGTCGCTAAGGGACTTCAGGGCCCGGCCGCCTTCCGCCTTGACGGCGTTGGATTTACGGGAGTTATCGAACAGGGAATCTACAGCTTCCTGCAGCATCCGCTTTTCATTACGCAGGATCACTTCCGGGGCTTTGATCTCCAGCAGGCGCTTGAGGCGGTTATTCCGGATGATTACCCGGCGGTACAGGTCGTTGAGGTCCGAGCTGGCGAAGCGACCACCATCGAGCGGCACCAGGGGGCGCAGTTCGGGCGGTACGACCGGCAGGTACTGGATGACCGACCATTCGGGCCGGTTTTCCATGCGCGTCAGGCCTTCGCGGAAGGCTTCCACTACGCGCAGGCGCTTCAAGGCTTCGGACTTCCGCTGTTGGGAGGTTTCATTGGCGGCTTGGTGACGCAAGTCGTAGGACAGCTGGTCCAGATCCAGTCGCATCAGCAAATCCTGAATGGCCTCCGCTCCCATCTTGGCGATAAACTTATTGGGGTCTTCGTCGTCCAGCATCTGGTTTTCCGGCGGCAGGGTGTCCAGGATTTCCAGATACTCTTCTTCCGTCAATAGATCCATCTTCACGATGCCGTCGGCTTCCTTGGCCCCCGGCTGAATGACGACGTAGCGCTCGTAATAAACGATCGACTCCAGTTTTTTGGAGGACAACCCCAGCATGTAGCCGATCTTGTTGGGCAGTGATTTGAAAAACCAGATATGCACCACCGGCACAACGAGCTTGATGTGACCCATGCGCTCGCGGCGCACTTTCTTCTCCGTGACTTCCACACCACAGCGGTCACAAACGATGCCCTTATACCGTATACGCTTATACTTTCCACAGTAACACTCATAGTCCTTGACCGGACCGAAGATACGTTCGCAGAACAAACCATCGCGCTCCGGCTTGTACGACCGGTAGTTGATGGTTTCGGGCTTCAACACCTCACCGTACGAGCGCTCCAGGATCTCATCGGGAGAAGCCAGGCTGATGGTGATGCTGTCGAAGTTCTGGTTTTGAACCTGATTACTCTTCTTAAATGGCATATCGATCGATATTAGGATTGGCAAGGAACGATGGTCAACCACATAACCACCAGCTCCTTTAAATGTGGTTCAATTGTTATGGCGGTTAGTAACGAAAAGTAAGCAGTTAGCAATTCTGCAAATAGCAGACGCTTACCAGCTACTAACTGCCCACTGCTCACTACTAAATTTCTAGTCAAATTTCACATCCAATGCGAGTCCCCGCAGCTCGTGTACGAGCACGTTGAAAGACTCGGGTATATTCGGCTCGGGGAGGTTGTCTCCCTTGACGATCGACTCGTAGGCTTTGGCGCGGCCGTTAATGTCATCCGACTTGATGGTGAGCAATTCCTGCAGGATGTTGGCGGCGCCGAAAGCTTCGAGCGCCCAGACCTCCATCTCGCCGAAGCGCTGACCACCGAACTGCGCCTTGCCGCCCAGGGGCTGCTGAGTAATGAGCGAGTACGGACCGATGGAACGGGCGTGCATCTTGTCGTCTACCATGTGCGAGAGCTTGAGCATGTAAATCACTCCCACCGTGGCCTGCTGGTGGAAACGGTCGCCCGTCTCGCCGTCGAACAGGTAGGTTTGCCCCAAGCTCGGCAGGTTCGCCTTTTGGATATATTCTTCGATCTCTTCCTGGCTGGCGCCGTCGAAGATGGGCGTACCGAATTTCACGCCCAGCTTTTCACCGGCCCATCCCAGTACGGTTTCGAAAATCTGTCCCAGGTTCATCCGCGAGGGTACGCCCAGCGGGTTGAGCACGATGTCAACGGGGGTGCCGTCTTCCAGAAAGGGCATGTCTTCGATCCGCACGATGCGCGATACGATGCCCTTGTTGCCGTGGCGTCCGGCCAGCTTATCACCCACCTTCAACTTGCGCTTTTTGGCCATATAGACCTTGGCGAGCTTGAGCACGCCGGCGGGCAGTTCGTCACCGATGCTGATATTGAACTTCTCGCGCTTGTAGCGGCCGATTTCCTCATTGACCTTGATGCTGTAGTTGTGCAGCATGCGGGCGATGAGCTCGTTGGTTTTGGCGTCATCCGTCCAGTTGCTGTAGTCAACCGTAGTGTAATCAATTTCGCGCAACAAATCCTGGGTGAATTTTACGCCCTTGGGCACCAGCTGGTCGTTGTAGATGCTTTTAACCCCCTGGGAGCTGTGGTCTTTAAGCAGAACCATCAGCTTGTCGATCAACACGGTTTGCAACTCGTTGAGCGCGATTTTGTGCTGATCTTCCAATTTGGTGAGCAGGTCTTTTTCCTGCGCTTTTTGCACCTTATCTTTCTTGGCGCGCGCAAAGAGTTGCTTGTCGATGACGATGCCGGCCGTCGATGGCGGCGCTTTCAGAGATGCATCTTTCACGTCGCCCGCCTTGTCGCCAAAGATGGCGCGTAGCAGCTTTTCTTCGGGCGTTGGGTCGGATTCGCCTTTCGGCGTAATTTTACCGATCAGAATATCGCTTTCGCCGATCCAGGCGCCTACGCGGATGATCCCGTTTTCGTCGAGGTCTTTGGTGGCCTCTTCGCTGACGTTGGGGATATCGTTGGTCAGTTCCTCTTCGCCGAGTTTAGTGTCGCGCACGTCGAGTTCAAAGTGCTCGATGTGCAGGGAGGTGAAGACGTCTTCCCGCACCACGCGCTCGGAGAGTACGATGGCGTCCTCGAAGTTGTATCCTTTCCAGGGCATGAAGGCTACCTTGAGGTTTTGGCCGAGAGCGAGTTCGCCTTTTTCGGTGGCGTAGCCGTCGCAAAGGATTTGTCCCTTGGTCACGCGTTGTCCGCGACGCACGATGGGGGTTAGGTTGATGCAGGTTCCCTGGTTAGTGCGGCGGAACTTGATCAGCTTATAGGTACGCTTATTATCTTCGAAAGACACCAGCTGTTGTTCATCGGTGCGGTCATAACGGATGGCGATTTCGGTGGCGTCGACGTATTCGACTACTCCGTCGCCTTCGGCGTTAATCAGCATGCGCGAGTCACGCGCCACTTTACCTTCCAGCCCGGTGCCCACGATTGGGGAATGCGGCCGGATAAGCGGAACGGCTTGCCGCTGCATGTTGGAGCCCATCAGGGCGCGATTGGCGTCGTCATTTTCCAGGAAGGGGATCATGGAAGCCGACACCCCGACAATCTGGTTGGGGGCTACGTCCATGTACTCGATTTCTTCCGGGGTGAGCACCGGGAAGTCGCCGTGTTCGCGGCATTTGATCCGGTCGGAGGTGAAGGCGCCGTTGCTGTCATCGATCGTGGCGTTAGCCTGGGCGATTCGCTTGAAGTCTTCCCCTTCGGCCGACAAATATTCCGGTTCGGCTTTTTTATCGACCCGTCCTGCTTTGACCCTCCGGTAGGGCGTTTCGAGGAATCCCATCTTATTGACCTTGGCGTGCACGCAGAGGGTGGAGATCAGGCCGATGTTCGGGCCTTCCGGCGTCTCGATCGTACACAGGCGGCCGTAGTGCGAGTAGTGGACGTCGCGCACCTCGAAGCCGGCGCGTTCGCGCGACAGACCTCCGGGGCCCAGGGCGGAAATGCGGCGCTTGTGCGTAATTTCCGATAGCGGGTTGGTCTGATCGAGGAATTGTGATAGCTGGCTGGTGCCAAAGAAGGAGTTGATCACCGAGGAGAGCGTCCGGGCATTGATCAAGTCGATGGGGGTGAAGACCTCGTTGTCGCGCACATTCATCCGTTCGCGGATGGTGCGCGCCATGCGGGCCAGACCGACGCCGAATTGGGCGTAGAGTTGTTCGCCCACGGTGCGCACCCTGCGGTTGCTGAGGTGGTCGATATCGTCGATTTCCGCCTTCTGGTTCATCAAGCTGACCAGGTATTTGACGATGGCGATGATATCTTCCTTAGTGAGCACCAGCGTTTCGCGATCCGTTTCCAGCTTCAGCTTGCGGTTGATTTTGTAGCGGCCGACTTCGCCGAGGTTGTAGCGCTTATCGGAGAAGAACAACTTATCGATGATGCCCCGAGCCGTTTCTTCATCCGGCGGATCGGTGCCGCGCAGCTGGCGGTAAATGTATTGCACCGCCTCCATTTCGGAACTGGAGGGATCTTTTTGCAGGGTGTTGTAGATAATCGAGTAGTCTTGATCGATCTCTTCCTTTTGCAGGATGACCGTTTCGGCTTCCGCCTCGAGAATCTGCTGGATATTGTCTTCGTCGAGCACGATGTCGCGCTCCAGGATAATTTCGTTACGCTCGATGGTGACGACCTCGCCGGTATCTTCGTCAACGAAGTCTTCCGTCCAGGAGCGGAGCACCCGGGCGGCCAGTTTACGGCCTACGGATTTTTCCAGCGACTCTTTGTCAGCGGGCACCTCATCGGCCAGGTCAAAAATATCGAGGATGGCCTTATCGGTATCAAACCCGATCGCCCGTAGTAGGGTGGTGACGGGGAACTTTTTCTTCCGGTCGATGTAGGCGTACATCACCGTATTGATATCGGTGGCGAATTCCATCCAGGCCCCTTTGAAGGGGATGACCCGGGCGGAATAAATCTTGGTGCCGTTCGGGTGGAAACTCTGGCCGAAGAATACGCCGGGTGAGCGGTGGAGCTGGGAGACGATGATCCGTTCGGCGCCATTGATGACGAAAGTTCCCTTGGGCGTCATGTAGGGAATATTTCCCAGAAAGACGTCCTGAACGATCGTTTGGAAATCGACGTGTTCTTCGTCGTTGCACGACAGGCGCAATTTGGCCTTCAGCGGCACGCTGTAGGTCAGGCCTCGCTGCATGCACTCTTCAATGGTGTAGCGCGGCGGGTCTACGAAGTAATCCAGGAATTCCAGCACGAAGATGTTGCGGGCATCCGTGATGGGGAAATTTTCCTGAAAGACCTTGTAGAGGCCTTCATTCATCCGGTTTTCGGGAGTGGTTTCCAGTTGAAAAAACTCCTGAAAAGATTTTAATTGTATTTCGAGTAGATCTGGGTATGGAGAGGGAAGTTTGATTTTACCAAAGCTCTTACGCTGCTCTTCGGCAGTTAGTGCCTTTCCGTTTGATGTCATTTGCAAACTTATTTGTGTTTTTGACAACCGAAGCTTTTCCCCAATTGCCAGTGCAGTATTATAATACCCAATTTCCGGCCAAAAAGTTCAAAAAATCCAAACTAGATTATACGACAATAGGCTTAGCGAATTTAGTTCAATTCGCTAAGCCTCGCACGGTCGAATCGTTCCGGTGCACGGGCGCTTGTTGCGCCAGATAAGGGGGGCTTTATTTCAGTTCGATTTCGGCGCCCACGCCCTCCAGTGCTTCCTTGATAGATTCGGCTTCTTCTTTCGGCACCCCTTGCTTGACGGCGCTGGGTGCGTTGTCGACCAATTCTTTGGCGTCTTTTAAGCCTATGCCCAGAAGATTTTTGACCTCTTTTACTACTTTCAGTTTTGCAGAACCGGCAGAGTTCAGCATGACGTCGAACTCCGTCTTTTCGGGCTCACCACCTTCGCCATCGCCGGCGGCGGCGGGGCCTCCTGCAACAGCAACAGCAGCAGCAGCCGGCTCAATACCGTGTTCCTCCTTAAGGATGTCAGCCAATTCGTTCACCTCCTTTACCGTGAGGTTGACCAGCTGATCTGCAAGCTCTTTCAATTCTGCCATTGTTAATGATTTTAATTGTTTGAACGATAATTTGAGATTTATCGTGCGTTTGACTTGGAAGCCGCAATTGTGATTTTTGATTTTTGATTTTGGATTTTGGATTTTGGATTATAGTGCTTCGTAGCGAAATCAATCAAAAATCAAGAATCAAGAATCAAAAATCAAGAATCAAAAATCAAGAATCAAAAATCCAAAATCCAAAATCCAAATAATCCTCATTCTCCTCCTCTTTCCTCGAGGGCCTGCAACAGTCCCATGATCTTCGTGCCCCCCGATTGCAGGGCGCTGATCACGTTGCGTGCGGGTGATTGCAACAAGGAAATAACTTCGCCGAGCAGTTCTTCCTTGGATTTGAGTTTAGACAACGCTTCGAGCTTTTCGTCACCCAAGAATACCGCTGTATCGATGTACGCCGCCTTGAGGGCGGGTTTTTCTTTATCGCCCCGAAAGTCTTTGATCACTTTTGCCGGCGCGTTGGCCGTTTCCGTAAACAGGATTGCCGTGGGTCCTTTCAGAGAATCAAAGAGGGGCTCGTAATGATCGGGGGTTTGTTGGGCTTCCATGGCTTTTTTGATGAGGGTATTTTTTACCACCCGCATTTCGATGCCTTTTTCGAAGCACATGCCCCTGAATTTATTGACTTGCTCTACCGTCAGCGTGGAGGAATCCGCCAGATAGAAATGCGCTGCTTCCTGGAGCTTTTCCGTCAACGCCTCGATGGTAGCCGTTTTTTCCGCTCTGGTCATGGCTAATTTCGTTTTTCTAACTTTTAACGAATCGATTTCGTATCTACCTTAATGCCCGGGCTCATGGTGCTGGCTACGGTTACCGATTTCATGTAGGTGCCCTTAGCCGAAGAGGGCTTCATCCGGTTGAGCGTCGAGAGCAATTCGTTGGCGTTGTCGACCAGCTGATCGGGGCTGAAAGACACGCGACCAACGGAGGCGTGAATAATTCCGTATTTATCTACCCGGAAGGAAATTTTACCTTTTTTAACTTCGGCTACGGCCTCGGCCACATTGGGGGTTACCGTACCCGTCTTGGGGTTCGGCATGAGGCCACGCGGGCCCAAGATGCGGCCTACCTTACCGACCTGGGCCATCACCTGAGGCATGGCGATTACGACATCGACGTCGGTCCATCCGCCTTGCACCTTTTGAATCAGCTCATCGAGGCCTACGTGATCGGCGCCCGCATCTCTGGCTTCTTGTTCCTTATCCGGGGTGCAGAAGACCATCACCGTTTTAGATTTACCTGTGCCGTGGGGCAGGCTTACCGTTCCGCGGATCGATTGATCGGCCTTCCGGGGATCGACTCCGAGCCGGATGTGCACATCCACCGAAGCATCAAATTTGGTAGTATTGACCTCTTTGACCAAACCAAGCGCTTCCGGCAACGGATAGGCTTTGTTTCGGTCGATTTTGGCGTTGGCCTGCTTTCTTTTCTTTGCTACTTTTGCCATTATCACGAATTTTGAGGTGCTAACGCTCCGAATACGGCGATCCGAAGCTCCCTGCAAGATTTTATAATTGCTTCGGGCGCTAAATGCTCGACAGTTTTCGCGGTCTCTTTTGGCGGTATGCTTCGTTGCTCTCCCGGCCCGCCATAGTGCTTGCACGATGGTGGTTTGGTCAGGTAGCTTGGGCTATCTTTGATTCAATAGTAGGGGGCCTGTACCCCACTCTTGAGTATGCGCCTCGTCTACCGCCAAAATAGCCTCCCAAAAAACGGTCAATTACTTAGTTCCCGAAGTACTAGTACACTGTGTAATAAG
>CAYWHT010000093.1:0-1776 GCA_964458135.1 uncultured Saprospiraceae bacterium
GCTCGGGAAACATTTTAGCTTGCTGTTTGAGGGCGTCCAGTTGTTCGCCCTCCAGCATCTGCTTTTGTCCCATTTGCATGGACATGCCTTTTTCCCCGTCGTATTTTTGCTGCTGCATAACCTGCCCGTTCATCTTAACGGTCAGGGCGAACATGCCCGGCTTCATCACCTGGCGGGTCATTTCCATTTGGGCGCCTCGTACGTTGGCGGCCATTTTCATGGTCATGTCTTGTACTTCGGTCAGCTTTTCGCGTCCGCCGATGGCTTCGAGGTAGTTTTCCACCACTTTTTCACCGGTCATTCCGGCGGGAACCGCCATTTCGGAAGCCGCTTTCGGATTGCCGTAAACGTCGTAAAACTGCACTTCCCCGTCGGCGTCGAAAGGCTCTAGTTTAGGGGCTACTTCATCTTTATTTCCGACGACGACTACGTAAGATTCGTCGGGGCGAATGTAGTTTCGGGCCATACGTTGTACATCTTCAACGGTAACGGCTTCCAGGTTTTCCAGATAGTTGGCGTAGAAATCGGCGGGCATGTTTTTGTAGCGGGCGGTATTCAGGGCGAAGCGGGCGATGGTTTGCGGGCTTTCCAGGCTGCGGGCGAAGGCGCCCGAATATTTGGCCTTAGCCAGTTCAAGTGCTTCTGGTTCCACTTGTTCGTCACGGATGCGGTTCAATTCGTACATGAACTCGGTCATCGCGCTATCCGTCACCTCATTGCGCACGCTCGCCTGAGCCTGAAAATAGCCGACTTCCGGATCGTTGGAAATCCGGGAGTTCGCTCCGTAGGTGAAGCCTTTATCTTCGCGCAAATTCTGAAACAGGCGGCCGCTGAAGCCGGCGCCGCCCAAAATATCGTTCATGACGGTAGCCGGGATGACGTCTTCCGAGCCGGGTTGCAGTTCTAGTGGGTAGGTAATGCGGATCACCGACTGCACCGCTCCGGTTTTGTCGACAAAGCCCACTTGGGTGCCTTCCGGACGCCCGGGTTGCTCGTACTGGACCTCTTCCACTTCGCCGGGCTCCCAGCTACCGAAGTATTTTTCGGCGGCTATTTTAGCGTCGTTTACCGTGATGTCGCCCACTACTACGAGGTAGGAAATATTCGGCTTGAAATAGGTATTGTAGTATTCCTTACAGCTGGCCAGGTCGATATTTTCCACTGTAGTTTCGGTGGTCAATTCGCCGTAAGGATGATCCTTACCGAAGCGCAAAACCTGAGCTACATTGCCGGCAATGGTCTCGGGGTCCTCTTTTTGGGCGGCCAGTCCCGAAAGGGTTTGTTTTTTGATTTTCTCGAACTCTGCTTCGGGGAAGGCGGGCATCAGCAGCACTTCCGACATGATCTGGAGGAGTTGCTCTTTGTGTTTGGTGAGGGAGCTGGCGAATACGCCCTGGGAGCTGGTATTCAGGTTGGCCCCGATAAAATCGATCGCTTCGTCAATTTCGGCTTTGCTGCGTTTTTCGGTGCCGCGGCGCAACAGCTGACCAGCCATGCTGACCATCCCGGCCTTTTCTCCCTCGGCGATGAGGGGCCTATCGACGTATATCTGGAAAGAAACGCGGGGGAGTTTGTGGTTTTCGACCACGATCACTTCCAGGCCATTATCGAGGGTGAAGCTTTGGTAGTCGCCCAATTCAATTTTAGGGGCGGGGCCCGGCGCCGGAGCCCGGCGTCAGGCGGTGCGGTTGCGGGAGATGCTGCACAGCTCCCGGATCTGCAAGCCGAAGTGCTCCTTGACGATTACGGCCTCGCCCCGGGCGATGACGTGCTTGC
>CAYWHT010000093.1:1786-10369 GCA_964458135.1 uncultured Saprospiraceae bacterium
GGCGGGGCCCGGCGCCGGAGGCTGCTGCCGGAAGGATTCATTCTGCGCTTGAAGGGTGGATGCGACGCCAAGAATAGCGGCTGCAAACAGGAAAATATATCTCAAATTCATGATGGCCATTTTTTGATTGGTTATTGGTTGCCTTTCGGCAGATAATAGAGTACGACGCGGTTTTCGGGCACGAAATAGTTTCGGGCGGCCTCGCGCAGGTCTTCGCGCGACACATCCAGGTAGCGATCGATTTCGGTATTGATCAGATTGGCGTTGCCGAAATACATTTCGTTAAGGGCCAGGGTTTCTGCAATACCGCGGGTGTTGGCTTTGCTGGATACGAAATCCGCTTCGATTTGATTGCGAAGCTTTTGGAATTCCTTTTGCGGGATGAGTTCCTCACGCACCTTGGCGAATTCGGCATCCATGGCGTTTTCGACGGCCTGGGGATCCACGCCGACATTAGAGATGCCAAAGGTAATGACTACGCCGGGATCTTCCAGGCCCAGCGGAATACTACCCGCCGCCAGGGCAACTTGTTGCTCATCGACCAGGGCCTTATTCAGGCGGGAACTTTGCCCTTGCGCCATCATTTGGGAAAGCATGTCAACGGCGTAGTATTCGTCGGTGCCGACGGCGGGAACGCGGTAAGTCTGCACTACAGCCGGCAGTTGGATGTTATCGAAGACGGTGTCGCGCGCTTCCTGTTCCATAGCCGGTTCTTCGACTTCCGGACGGGGAATGGTTTTTTCTCCGCGGGGAATATCGCTAAAATACTGGTCGATCAGCTTTTTGGTTTCGGCCGGGTCGATGTCACCCGCAATGGACAGGTAGGCGTTGTTAGGCACGTAAAAGGTGTTGTAGAAATCGATGTAATCCTGCTCGGAAGCCGCATTGAGATCCTCCATGGAACCGATGGGCGTCCAGCGGTAAGGATGCCGCTCGTAGGCCCGCTTCATAGCTTCCTGCTGGATGCTGCCGTAGGGCTGGTTTTCAATCCGTTGGCGGCGCTCCTCTTTGACGACTTCGCGTTGGGTTTCAATGCCCTCTTCGTCTACTTTGGCGTGCAACATGCGCTCCGATTCCAGCCAAAGCCCCAACTCCAATTGATTGGACGGCAGGGTTTCGTAATAATAAGTGCGATCCTGCGTCGTGTAGGCATTGACGGCCCCTCCGGCATTTTCCACGTATTTGGTGAATTCGCCACGATTGATGTGTTTGGAGCCTTCAAACATCAGATGCTCAAAGAAGTGCGCAAAGCCGGTACGCTCGGGCGATTCATTTTTGGACCCCACGTGGTACATCACGCTAACGGTGACAATGGGCGTGCTGTGATCCTCGTGTAATAAAACGGTCAGGCCATTGTCGAGCGTGTACTTTTCAAACTCGATCTGGCTCATTTGTGCTTGGGTAGCCGAACCACTCAACAAGAGCAGTAAGGCAACTAGTAATTGAATTCTCATGTTTCATTAATTTGATAAATAGGGACTTGGGTCAAGCAGTTTTAACAACCCATTGACGATAAGATAAAGGTAATTATTTGATCCCCTATGCCAATTTTTTTTAGAGCGGATGCGAGAGCGCTTCGATAAAAGGAGGAAAAGCAAGGAGGAAGAACGAGCGGCCGAACTCAGAGATTAGCTCGGAAAACCCGTGCGCGTAATACGTGAAGCACGGCTCCCCAAAGGCTATTCAGCAAACTTTGTCGGCGCAATAGGAACTGGCGAAAGCCTCCGGCTTGGCCTTGAAAACAAAACCCATGCCCAGGATGTATCCCATAGCTTCCTTTAAGGCGGTATTGGACTGGAAATGCGGATCCGTATTAATGTCGGCGTGCACTTCCAGAGCTACCTTGTGGGCGTCAAGCAAATCACAGAGGGAATAGGCCACTTCTATGGATTTAGCCACTTCGGTAATCATGCGTTCCCGCAGGCCCATGCTTTTGTAGCTTTTGCTGTTATGGATAAACATGAAGCCCCCTTTTTTCTCCCGCAAAAAAACGATAACCGTGGCGTATTCCACTACGCCTCCACGGACTTGTGAGTCGGAGCCGATACATACTTTAAGCTTGTAACCTTTACCGGTTTCGCGGAGGATAGCCTGCTCTACGGCATCTTTGATGGGTATGTCTATTTTACGACCGTCTAACCTACGCCAGTTCATGAACTATGGATTTTGTTTCTCTAAATCTAAAAAAAACGAACTTCTCCGGAATAGTTTTTTATAAAATTTAAATGAAACTTAATTTTTATTTAATAACATCCCAAACAGATAATTTTTACAGAAAGGTTCCTTTACCGAATTATTCTCAAGCAAAATTGGCTAAAATGATGCGCTTATGACTAAAGATTACCGAGATCTCCGGCAGGGTGCTTTGGCGATCGCCGGATTTCCTTTCGACACTTATTCTTCTTTCCTGAGAGGGGCGGCCGGAGCTCCCGAGCTGATCTGGCAAGCTTTTCACTCGGATTCCGCCAACGCTTTTGCGGAAAATGGAATGGAGCTGCGGGAGGGCGAAAACCTTCACTACCTGGGCAACTTACCCATTGCGGAGTATTTCGATATAGAGCGGGAGGCCGCCAAGCTATTGGATCACGGTCTTCATTTGCTCGCTTTCGGTGGTGACCATTCGGTTACTTATCCGTTAATTCGCGCTCACGCATCCCACTATCCCGACCTGACCATCGTACAACTAGACGCCCATTCCGACCTCTACGATACGTTTGAAGGCAATCGTCACTCCCACGCCTGCCCCTTCGCCCGGATCCTGGAAGAACAACTGGCCGGGCGCCTCGTGCAATTGGGCGTCCGCAGCCTCACCCAACACCAACGCGAACAAGCCGGGCGCTTCGGCGTCGAAATTTTCGAAATGCCGGTCTGGTCGCCCGACCACTTGCCGCCCCTCCAAGGTCCCGTATACCTCACACTCGACCTCGACGTGCTCGAACCCGCCCTGGCCCCCGGCATTTCGCATTACGAACCGGGCGGGCTTACGGTGCGGGAAGTCATCCGGCTGATCCAGGACATCAACGCACCCATCATTGGCGCCGATATCGTAGAATATAACCCTGCCCGCGATGTCAACGGCATTACGGCAATGGTGGCGGCGAAGTTTTTTCGGGAAATCGCAAGTAGGATGGTGACGGGGGAGGGAGTTTTGGAGTAAATGCACGATCTTTCCCTGGGAAAGTGGAAAAGTGGAGGAGGTGAGAAGTGGAGAGGGTTACGGGGAAATCAGGGTACTCCCTTTAATGGAAGCACTTGGCCAAAGCCGGCTGCCATTTACGTGGGATAGCGAGCCCAAAGCTTTTCGTTCCCAACAATCATTTAATTTATAGTCTGACAACCCAAAATTTGTGAATTCTGACTTGCTCTTTTTCCGCCTTGCTGCGTTGGAAAGCCTCGACAGAACTTAGGCTATGCCTACGTTTTCCGCCTTGCCAGCCGAAAAAATAGCGGCGTCATATTTTCACAAATCCTGAGTTGTCAGACTATAATGGCGACAAATCAACAACCCAACATGACCTACCTCTTCGTCTACGGCACTCTCATGCAAAATGTCCCTTCGCGGATGGCCGCTTTTTTGCGGGAGCGCAGCGATTTTGCAGGAACAGCCCACGCCAGGGGGTATCTTTACGACCTGGGGCGCTATCCCGGATTGGTATGCGATTTCCGAGCGGAAGACTGGGTGCGTGGCCACGTGTACCGGCTGCCGGCGCCCGAAGCCGTTATGCCAGAACTGGACGCCTACGAGGGCATCGACCCGCAACGGCCGCAATCCAATGAATACCGCCGCGACCGGATACCGGTCAGGCTGCAAAACACCGGCGAGGAGCTGGAATGCTGGGCTTACCAGTATAATTTGCCGGTGGACGGACTTTTGCGCATTCCATCCGGAGATTATTTACAGTACCTGCAACAAAATCCGAAGCACCAGCGGTTTATAAAAAACTATTAAAGCTTTGCTTACAGCATGAATCAACGGCAATTGCACCTTCTTCTATTTTTTCTTCTGGTATTGGGCTGCAGTCGGGGGCAACAGCGCGATTCCTCCGCCAACCAGCTGGCGAATGAAAGTAGCCCCTACCTTTTACAGCACGCCCATAACCCCGTGAACTGGCATCCCTGGGGAGAAAAGGCCCTGGAAAAAGCAGCGCGGGAAGACAAAATGCTGGTCATCAGTATCGGCTACGCGGCTTGCCATTGGTGCCACGTCATGGAGCGGGAATCCTTCGAAGATACTACCGTAGCCCGTCTGATGAACAAACACTTTGTGAATATCAAGGTAGACCGGGAGGAGCGACCAGACGTAGACGACCTGTACATGACGGCCTGCCAATTGTCATCGGGCGGAAATTGCGGCTGGCCGCTCAACGTCTTCGCCCTGCCGGACGGCCGCCCCGTATGGACCGGCACCTACCTCCCCAAAAAGCAGTGGACGGAGGTGCTGGAGTATTTTGCGGAAGCGCAAAAAACCGAACGTGCTAAATTGGAGCGCTACGCTGATCAGTTGCGAAAGGGCATCACCAATTCGGAAAGGCTGGCGATAGGCCGCAAAAAGACTTCCGAGCTCAGTGCAACCCAACTGCAAGATCTCACCCAAACGCTATTAGCAAATATCGACTTCGAAAAGGGCGGCCAGAAAATCCCGCCGAAGTTCCCCCTTCCCAATACCTACCAATTCCTGCTGCGGCGGCATTACCAAACCGGCGATCCAGAGGTGCTGGAAGCAGTGCGGGCTACCCTTGACGGCATGGCGCGCGGCGGCATCTTTGACCAACTAGGCGGCGGCTTCCACCGCTATTCCACCGACGCCGAATGGCTGGTTCCCCATTTTGAAAAAATGCTTTATGACAACGCCCAACTGGTCAGCCTCTACGCCCAAGCCTATCAGGCCACCGAAAATCCCCTTTATCGAAAAACGGCGAAGAAGACCTTAGACTTCATCCGGCGCGATATGACTTCGCCGGAAGGCGGCTTCTATTCCTCTCTCGATGCGGATAGCGAAGAAGAGGAGGGTAAATACTACGTTTGGACGGATGCCCAAATCGACTCCGTATTGCAAGGCCCACTATCCCGGCAAGTCGTTAAATCGGTTTATAACGTCAGCGCCAAGGGCAACTGGGATGACGGTCGCAACATCTTGCACCGCGATCAACCGTTAACGGCCTCCGCCGAATCTCTAAACATCTCTGTAGAGCTGTTTTCCCGGGTGCTGGACCGCGCTACCGACACTTTGCTGCGGGCGCGTCGGGAGCGGGTGCGCCCGGGGCTCGACGATAAGATGCTCACCGCCTGGAACGCCCTGATGTTGCGAGGCTATACCGACGCCTACCGCGCTTTTGGAGACACGGCCTACCTCGGCGCCGCCCGGCGCAATGCCCGCTTCCTGTTAGAGCATGCCGTACAGGAGGACTACCGCCTGACGCGCAATTACAAAGACGGCCGGGCCGGCATCAACGCCTTTCTGGATGACTATGCCTTCACCATTCGGGCTTTCCTGGGGCTCTACGAGGTCACCTTCGAAGAGGCGTGGCTGGAACACGCTCGCCGGCTAGCCGACTACGCCATCGAGCACTTCCGCGATGAAGATGGCGGGCTCTTTTATTATACTTCCAAGCTGGACCCGGATCTCATCGTACGCAAGAAAAAGATCCAGGATAACGTCTTGCCCAGCGGCAACTCGGAACTAGCCCGCGGGCTCCAGCAACTCGGGCTCTATCTCTACGATGACAACTACCAGGCCAAGGCGCGCGCGATGCTCGACCCCATCGCAGCCCGGCTCGGGGAAGTACGGTCGCCGGCCTACTTTTCCAACTGGGCGCAATTGTACATGGATGTCCTGCAACCGCCCTTCGAAGTAGCCATCGTTGGGCCGCAAGCCGGCGCCCTGCGGGCGCGAATGCAACGCAATTACCTGCCCAATGCGGTGTACCTGGGCGGCCGGAACGAAGGATCGTTGGAGCTGCTGCAAGGAAAGCTGCGCGGACAGGCGACCTATATTTACGTGTGTCAGAATAAATCTTGCCGCTTGCCGGTGCAGGAGGTGGAGCGGGCGAAGACGCAGATTCGGGCCGGCGGATAGTGTTAGTGCTTCGGGCACTAAATACCTGACCGTTTTCGCTGATCGGGCCAATTATAGCAGTTTGCCAACCCAGGATTTGTGAATGCTGACTTGGCAGACAATAATTTCACAATCCGCTGGGACGGTTCCCGTCCGACGCGGGAGAACGGGCATTCTCTACTAAACCTCAAAATCCTCATCTTCAATAATCCGGCCGTTGACGCAGCGGATGATGCGGGCCGGAAAATTTTCGAGCATGCGGTAATCGTGGGTGGCGAAGAGTACGGCTGTATCGTTGCGTTGCGCCAGTTGGCGCAGGAGCAGCAGAATGTCGTCGGAAGTTTCGGGATCGAGGTTGCCGGTAGGCTCGTCGGCGATGATCAGGGCCGGGGCGTTGAGCAGGGCGCGGGCGATGACGACGCGTTGTTGTTCGCCGCCCGAGAGCTCGTGGGGCATTTTGAGCTCGCGGCCGCCCAGGTCGACTTGTTCCAGCACTTCTGCGATACGGTGGTTGATTTTGCTTTTTGCTTTCCAACCCGTGGCGCGCAAAACGAAATGGAGGTTGGCGTAGACCGAGCGGTCGGAAAGCAGGTTAAATTCCTGGAAGACGATACCCAGTTGCCGCCGCATGTGGGGAATATTGGTTCGATTGAGTTTGGCCAGGTCGTAACTGGCTACTTCTCCTTTGCCCGTTTGCAAAGGCAAGGCCCCGTAAATCGTTTTGAGCAGGCTGGATTTACCGCTGCCTGTTTTGCCGATGAGGTAGATAAACTCCCCCTGCGTGATGGTCAGGTTGACATCCTGAAGCACCAGATTCTTTTTTTGGTAGACATTGACATCTTTTAGCCGCACGATCAGGTTGGTATTCATTAGTCGCCGTTTTTCCCGCTTCGATGAATCGCCAAAATAGGGATTATTGGGGAATCGAAACTTAGCGACCTGCGATTAATAACTGATGGATTTTATTATGCTTTGGGGAGGAAGGCAAGCCCGGAAGTGAACAAAAATCATCGATCTGAGATCTCATTAATTATATATTCGCAGCCAAATTGCTACTATGCCCCCATTTCGTCTGGCTAACATTCAACGGCCGCCCGCTTATCTGGATCTGGATCAAAGCCTTCAGCGGCTGGAGGATTACGTGTCGGAGGCGGCCTTCCGGGGCGCCCAACTCGCGGTCTTTGGGGAAAGCTGGTTATGTGGATATCCGAGCTGGTTGGATCATTGCCCCGGCATTGCCCTCTGGGATCACCCACCGACCAAAGCAGCTTATGCCCGCATGCACGCCAACGCGGTGGAAGTTCCCGGCCCCATAAGCGCGCTCCTGGGCGATTTTAGCCGGACCCATCAGATGTTCCTGCTCATCGGGGTTAACGAATGCGTTTCCGCCGGGCCGGGTGGCGGCACCCTCTACAACAGCCTGCTCACCTTCGGGCCGGACGGCCGCTTGCTCAACCACCACCGCAAACTCATGCCCACCTACACCGAGAAGTTGCTTTACGGTCTGGGTGACGGGCACGGGCTGCGAACCGTGGAAACGCCTTTCGGGCGCCTCGGCGGGCTTATTTGCTGGGAACACTGGATGCCGCTGACCCGGCAGTGCCTGCATGACCAAAACGAGTGGCTGCACGTGGCCGTTTGGCCCGCTGTTAATGAAGCCCACTTACTCGCTAGCCGCCACTACGCCTTGGAAGGGCGCTGTTACGTTATCGCGGCGGGTCAGATATTGAACGCCAGGGATTTACCGGAAAATTTGGAATTAAAACCGGAACTCAAAACGGAGGCCAGCGGGTTATTGCTCAACGGTGGAAGTTGTGTTATCGGGCCCGACGGGAATTTCCTACTCCCACCACAGTACGATGAGGAAGCAACCTTCACCGTCGACATTCCGGATACGGCAGCGGTATTGCAGGAACGCCTCACGCTGGATGTAAGCGGTCACTATTTCCGGTCCGATATTTTTTCTTATGACGTTAAACGGACCCGGCAGCGATAGCCGGTCTTTTAATTGACAACTTTTTGACCATAAATGCCCATTACAGGCTTGATTTATAGTGTTAACTTCGTACAAAATTTAATTCATGAAAAAGATCTATATCATTGGGATCGTCATGATTGCCGCCGCCATCGGAATTTTAACCACGGCGGCTGAGGATATGAGTACTTACGCCACCTTCCGGGAGGCCGCCCAAAAAGGCGAACGCGTTAAGATTGCCGGACAGCTGGCCAAGGATAAAGAGATGTACTACAAGCCGGAAAAGGACCCGAACTACTTTAGCTTTTATCTACGCGATTCCAAAGGGGAAGAGCGCAAAGTCGTACTGCTGGCCGCCAAGCCCCAGGACTTTGAACTGTCGGAGCAACTGGTGCTTACCGGGCAAATGCAGGGCAACGAATTTGTCGCCACCGACATGCTGATGAAATGTCCTTCCAAATACAAGGACGAGGAAATTTACATTAAAAAGGAGCAGGAGAATATTTAGCGCAGTGCTCATAACTAAGAGGTAAAGAATGGCAGACATCCAATA